>JANOJH010000859.1:0-3672 GCA_031408135.1 Bdellovibrio sp.
CATGTAAGCACATGATTATAGAGGACAAAAGCTTAGTCAAGGAAGCTTTGGTTTTTGGGTAGTATGGGTGAGTGAGAAGGGTAAAATCTGAAGTGCAGACAGTTTCGGGATGTTGTTAAAGTTTGGTAAAGTATTCCTGCAACAATACGCAATTTTTAAAAGCAAGAAATATAACTTAAGTTCTGTTTAATGGGCGGTTATAGTACATGTAATCTATAAGTTGCACTCTTCCGGAAGGAACGATTAGTAGCTATTCCTTACCACATCGACCGCTGAACCCATCGCCCATAACCTGATTACTGCTGTAAATTTTTTCCGGACGAAACTTATTTTTCGGTTTCTCAAACTGAGACATTCAAATTGGAATTAAGTTTTCTATTTGAGGGAAGAAGCGAACTATTTTGAGAGAATCACGACCCGGTATTTAGTTGTGTAGACCTATGTCCGATACTAGTCGTATGTCGAAGTTGAACGTGGGCATTATGGCTATATTGATTGTATTTGTTGTTGCTGATGCCAATGCTCAGCTCAGCACGCCCAAAGTCGTAACCGGGGAATACATCGTAAAATTTAAACCTCAGAAAACTCCGGGTGGTAACCTTAGGGCCGTGAACAAGATGGGCCGGAATGTTTCGATTCGTTCGGTGTTTCCGGGTTCGCAGATGATGCATTTGAAGGTGGACTCGATGGCGGCGCGAGATGCGCTTTATTCAAGTTCGGATGTGGAATTTATCGAGCCTAATTATATTTTGAGTGTGGATCCGGTGGATGTAAGCGGGCTGGGTTCGGCGCCGCAGTCGACGGATACGTATTCGCAATCGAATGCGAATGTGCAGGTGAAGGATTCGTGGGCGATCGCAAAGCCGTATGATCAGGGTGCAAAAACCGTGGTGGCGATTATCGACACGGGTTTAGATAAGACGCATTTGATATTTAAGGATTCGGGCGGCATCTGGGAAAATTTAGTTGAGAAAAACGGTGTGGCCGGTGTAGATGATGACGGTAATGGCTTCATTGATGACGTAAACGGTTGGAATTTTGTAAGTAATAATGGAAATAGTATTGATGATAACGATCACGGAACGCACGTGGCGGGTATTGTTTTGGGTGTGGGTCAGGATATTTTTGAAAGTCCGGTGCGGGAATCAAAGGTTACGATTATGGCGCTGAAGTTTTTAGATTCAACCGGTGCCGGTTCGACTTCGAGTGCAGTTAATGCAATTTATTATGCGGTTAATAACGGTGCGAAAGTAATTAATAATTCGTGGGGCGGGGCTTCGTATTCGCAGTCGCTGCACGAGGCATACACTTATGCGTACACTAAAGGTGTGGTTATCGTTTCGGCGGCCGGAAATTCAAATACTAATAATGATACGACTGCGATGTATCCTTCTAATTTAGATTCTCCTAATAATATAAGTGTGGGCGCTGCGACTGATTACGATAATAAAGCGTCGTTCTCGAATTACGGTAATACGTCTGTAAGTGTGGCGGCACCGGGTGTTGCCATTTTAAGTTCGGTACCGGGTTCGGGATGTTTGGCGCCGGGTTGTTTTCAGATGATGTCGGGCACTTCGATGGCGGCACCGTTTGTGGCGGGGCTTGCGGCAATGGTTATTCGTGAGGCGCCACAGTTATCGGCTTACCAAATCAGAAGTATTGTTGTGGCTTCAGTTGATGTGTTTTCAACTTTGGCCGGTAAAGTTAACGGCGGAGGGCGCGTGAATGCGCACAAAGCTATTACCAATGCAAAGGCGCAGAATTCAGTTGCGGCTTGGGCACCGACTTATACTCCGGATTATAAAACGAATCGTTCGATTGCTTCCGGTGCTGACAGCGGTGGCGCGGCCCCTGCAGGTTGCGGCTTAGTTAAAGCTATGATTGATGGTAGTGGTGGTGGCTCGGCTTCAGGTGGTGCAGTCAGTGACTTTGCATCGGTGCTGGCATTGATTCTGTTGCCGATTGTGATTGCGGTGAATTTACGGGCGCGTGCAAATCAAATGGCACCCGCTGTTAACCGACGCTTCTATGATCGTTATATGATTTCGAAAAAAGCGGTGTTAGAGGTTTGTGGTCAGATCATAAACGTAACAACCGATGATATTTCACTGGGCGGTATTTCATTCAAAGGTGTGGCAGATGCGGCGCTGATGAAGGGTCAGATCGTTTCGGTGAAGTTCAACGAAAACTCTGCAGAGCAGATCGAGGCCGAAGTGGTCTGGTGCTCGAAAAAGCAGGAGTATGGTCTGAAATTCATTAATTTATCTGAAGAGATTAAATTCGAAATTAAATCATGGACGCGGGGACTTGTTCCAACGAACTAGAGCGTTCGGACGTCCTCCCAAGGTGCGAAAAGGTTTTTAACATCTGTATGGCACCTCAGGAACTCTGCAACTTATAAGTTGCAGAGTTTAAGAAGGCATCCATTGTGTCCGATCGCCACCAAAAAAATCAGCCTAAGCTAAATTTTTTTGGTATTTTACAGCAAAGTCCCTTTTAAAATCAGACTTGCAACAGTGAAATAAATAACCAGGCCGGTAACGTCAACGATGGTGGCAACGGCAGGCGCCGAGGCTGAGGCCGGATCGAGCTTAAACCGACGTAAAATAAACGGCAGCATCGAGCCCGAGATTGAGCCCCAGAGCACAACTCCGATCACTGAAATGGATACGGTTGCTGCAATTAAAAAATAGTGTTCGCCGTACATTTCTTCACGCCAAGGCCAGAAATAAATCCGGATCATACCGATTACACCGAGTAGAAGGCCAAGACATGAGCCCACCACGATTTCGCGCACGAACACGCGCCACCAGTCTTTAAGGCGCACTTCACCCAGTGCCATGGCGCGCACGATAAGTGTTGAGGCCTGTGAACCTGAATTTCCGCCGGAGCTGATAATCAAAGGCAAGAACATCGATAAAATAACGGCGCGTGTGATTTCGTCTTCGAAGTAACCCATGGCGCTGGCTGTGAACATTTCTCCGATAAAGAGTATTAAAAGCCAGCCGCCGCGTTTGCGGACCATTTCCATTAAAGAAATCTGTAAGTAAGGCGCATCAAGTGATTCGACGGCACCGATTTTATGGATATCCTCAGTGGCTTCTTCCTGAATGGCCTGCGCGATGTCATCGAAAGTGACGATACCGACCATGCGGTTTTCTTTATCGATAACGGGGATGGCCATAAGTTCGTATTTGCTGAACACCTGACCGATGTGCTCTTGATCCATATCGACCGAAATTTTAATCACATCGGTGTGCATGATCTCATCTACTTTTTTGTTGGCAGAAGAAGCAAATAATTCCCTGAAAGAAACCACTCCGACCAATTTCTGTTCGGGATCAAGTACATAAGAATAGTAAACGGTTTCCACCTGAGTTTTGGCCTGAATGCGGATGTAGCTGATGGCTTCATCAACGTTCATGTTGGGGCGCAGGCGGATAAAGCGGGAATTCATCAGGCCGCCGGCGTTGTCTTCGGCATAAGCTAAAAGGGCTGAGACTTCGCGTTTGGTCTGCGGGTCGAGCAGCGAGAGGAGGTCTTCTTTACGTTCACTGCTGACTTCCTGAATGAGATCGGCCGCATCATCCGGCGCCAGCAGCCGAAGCCATGAACGGATTTCAAGGTTCGACATTTCTTCAATCAGTTCGAACTGGTCGGAAGCATTAAGAT
>JANOJH010000462.1:0-5730 GCA_031408135.1 Bdellovibrio sp.
GAAAATCCAATTTTAAATTTTAGCTAAATTTTAACTAAATATTAGTTTTCGGTTTCTTTGACTTCGGATTTCTGATCGTCGGCCAATTTCGAATTGGTTCTCTTATCCTGACGTTTATTATTAATAAATTGTTTAAATTGCCTTCCGAAATTGGCAACGTCACCGACGTTTTTCATGTTAGGATCTTGGCCGTGTCCGACGTTATCCCGCATTTTTGAGTCGGAAGGAAAACTATCCTGAACGTTCGACTTTGCTGAACCCGAGAAGCCGGTTTCAGCACCTAAAATCGTCAGAGCTTTAAAAAGATTCAATTGGCGGGAAGTTTTGGTTTTTGCGATCAGCGAGGTCGATGAATCACCGGTTGCAAGAATGTATTTTTTAATTTCGGCAGCTTTAAAATACTGGTTTTTATGCGACATCACAAGCGAAGCGGCTCCGGTAACAAATGCCGTTGCCTGAGAAGTACCGGTCATCAACCCATAAGAATTCTGCGGCAGGCAAGACAGGATGTTTTGGCCGGGTGCCGCGATGTCAACAGTAAGCACGCCGTAATTTGATGACGACAGCACTTCGGTTGTGGGGTCTATTGCCGTTACTGAAATAATATTTTTAAGGCTGTAATCGGCCGGATAGTAGTGATGTTGATCGGAATTGGATCTTTCATTTCCGGCGGCGGCCACAAAGAGCACGCCCTTTTTTTCGGCCAATTCGACTGCTTCAAATTCATCCTGAGAATAATCGGTACCACCGCCCGAGTAATTGATTATGTGGGCGCCCATTTTTACGGCATAGCGAATTGAGGCAATCGTATTTTTAAGATTATCGGTATTCGGTACTTTGGGGTCAAAATACTTCAGAACCATAAGGCTTACATTGGGCGAAATTCCGATGATCCCTTTGCCATTTCCGGCCTCGGCACCGATAATGCCTGCGATGTGAGTGCCATGACCGTGATTATCAGTTAATTTGTTGTTGCCAGAAACAAAATTCCAGCCGTGAACATCGTCGGTGAAACCGTTCTGATCGTCATCGATTCCGTTGCTGGCTTTATCGCTGCCTTTGGCGTCGGTTCCGGATTCTCCGGGGTTTGTCCAAAGGTTATTTTTCAGATCTTCATGTTTTTCATCAATGCCGGTGTCGATAACCGCGATGACAGTATTTTTATTACCCTGCGAAACCGACCAGGCACGGGCCGCATCGGATTTTTTAAGACCCCAGGCCTGTTTGATCGCTGGATCATTAAACAAAGCGGAAGGCTCATCTACGACTGAATTCGTCTGGTCTTTAACCAGCCCAAGTTCCAACTCACGTTTATCGGGGTGACTAGAACGTTTTTTAGTCGACTGGGTTTCCCGTAAAGGATTCAATTCTGAATTATAGGTTGAATAAAATATAGCGCATAACAACAGAACGCCGAACGAGATGTTTATTCCGATCAAAGGAGTAATTTTCTTCATGTCTATCCTTTCGGATAAACAGAGGTGCGCCTTAAGAAAAGTTCAACTTAGTTCGAAATTAGTTCGGAATTAGTTCAGAAAGTTCAGCGGAAAATCATGTTCAGTGTCTCGATTTGAGATGCGCTCATAAAACAGCTTATTTCTGGCGATCAATTTAACATAGGTTCTTGTTTCGTCGTAGGGTATTTCCTCGATAAACTCCAGGATGTCACTGCGGTTACGGTTTTTCAGCCAGCCAGAAAGGGCACCCGGTCCGGCGTTGTAAGCGGCGGCAACGTAGGTTAGCTGGCCGTGTTGTTTTGTGATCTGTTCCAAAAAAACAAAACATCCCAGCTGAATATTAATTAGCGGATCGAACAGGTCGTGCGTCGTCTTGTACGGGACTTCAAATTTCTTTGAAAGTTGTTTGGCAAGTTTAGGCATAACCTGCATGAGTCCCATGGCATCGGCAGGGCTTCTGGCTTTTTCATTAAATGCGGACTCCTGCTTTATAATTGAATAAATCAGCGAGCTCGGAATTTTAGTTTTGGTAGCCATTTCATTGACCTGATCCTGATAGGGTTGCGGAAAGAGCAATTCCGGATAGCTCAGAAATACATCCATTTTCTCGCCGTTGTCGAGCTTTCCGAAAGCCCGGAACAATGGCATATAGATTTTATTGTTCTTAGCCAGATTCAGGCTGAGATTAACTTCGTCTTCCTTGGTTTTTGCTATGAGTCCCACGGCTTTTTCCGTCAGGTTAAATTCGCGGAACTTGATGAGGCTGGTAAAAATGTCGCGTTCGATTTCCGGCACAAGTTTAAGCTCAACGTCATAACTGAAAACGCCTGTGCGTTTAATATCCTTTATTGCCGGAAATTTTCGGCCCAATTCGCGGTAGGAGACGAGCCCATAATAGCCGAAAAAATCATTTTGCGTGATGGATTCAAAAATAACATCGGCGAGCGAAGGCTGCTCGAGGTACTTAAGGCTTCGGGCCTGATAAAACAAGGCCTTCGATTTTTCTGAAAGATCAGTTGTTACTGCAGCGAGATTGGCAAAAGCTTTTTCGGATTCAATGTAGTTCTTTTCTTTGTATAAAATCCAGCCTTTCACCCACATGATTCGATCCATACTGAACGAGAGAAACTTCGGGCTGTATTTTTCTACATCTTTGATGACTAAATCGTACTGTTCAACCGCAGCTAAGGAGTCTTTCGACTCTTCGAAGATTCGCCCTTTCAGAAAAAGCAATTCTGCGATGGAGCGATCCTTAATCTGGGTTTTCGTTTCATTAATAATTTTAATTGCAGCTTTGGCGCGGCCTTCTGTCCAGTTAGTTTTTACGGCGATCTGAGCGGCTTCAAGCAGAATAGTCGGGGCCGGGTTGTCTTTTTTCGTGTCTTTCCGGTTCTTTTTATAATTTTCAAAGGCCCATTTATACATGGCCATCGAAGTTTTGACGTAGTCATTACGATTGACATTGCGTCGTTGTTTTGAACGCAATAATTTATAGAGCTTGAATTTGTTGGTTGCGACAATTTCCTTCTTAATTTTACTTTTGATCTCAATGACGGTGAGATCAGCGCTGAATTTGTTATCGATTTTTGCTGAATCGATATTTACGATTTCCTGCGAGTAAAGTTTGCGTTCAAAGTCTGTCAACTGAGCGAGGTCAAAACTGAAATCCTTGCAACGGGCCAAAGTCCGCAACGCCGCCAGATTTCTTAATGGGAAGGTTTTATCAGTGGCCTTTTCAATTAATTCAGAGCAGGGGAAAGCAGAAAGCACCGAACTGTCTTTTTCGATGTCATTGATGTCGCTGAAGGGTAATAAAGACTGCGACTGGCAGGCAGTTGAAATAAAAAATGCGCCAGCTAACAACAAAAATCTGGAATTAAAACAGTTTACCATAAACTACCTTCGCCCTCATGCTTTGACGGCTGATTTTGATTTAATCTGAACGGTTTTAAAATCAAACTTAAGTTTTTCGTTTCCCGGTTCGGTTGAAACATGAACCCGTCCACCTTCCTTAAGCTTACCAAAAAGCAGCTCGTCTACCAATTGAGTTTTAATTAATTGATCAATTTTACGAGCGATTGGTCTAGCACCATACACGGGATCAAAGCCCTTATCTGCCAAATACTTCACCACATCGTCGGTGTAGCTTAAATCAACTTTCTTATGGGCCAGCGTCAAACGCAGGTCCGACAGGAACTTTTCAACAACTTTCAGGATCAGATCAAGCGTTAACGAATTGAAATATACAACCTGATCAAGCCGGTTGATAAATTCCGGTGAAAAAGTTTTTTTAATTGCATCGGCACTTATACCGCTGCGGTCGGTTTTATAGAGACCGATAGTGCCTTTTGCAACATCGACTGCGCCTGCATTGGTCGTCATAACAACAAGTGTATTTTTAAAATCCACAGTGCGGCCATTGCCATCAGTCAGTCTGCCGCCGTCCATTATCTGCAGCAGGATATTATAAATGTCGGGATGCGCCTTTTCAATTTCGTCGAGCAATATCAGCGAATACGGGTTTTTCTGTACCTGTTCTGTGAGTTGGCCCCCTTGCTCATAGCCAACATAACCCGGAGGCGCGCCGACCAGTCTTGAGATCGCATGCTTCTCCATGTATTCACTCATATCGAATCGGTGAAATTGAACCCCGAGGATTCGGGCCAATTGCTTACAAACTTCGGTTTTTCCAACTCCGGTCGGTCCTGCAAACAAAAATGAACCCCACGGTTTTTCTTTTGCATCCAAACCACTTCGAGCAAATTTAATGGAGCGAACAAGTACGTCGATTGCTTCGTCCTGTCCGAAGACCAGCGCTTTAAGCTTTTTATCAAGATCCTTCAGGCCTTTCAGGTCGTCGTGCGACATTTCAACAGTTGGAATTCCGGAAAGCCGGCTGACCACTTCCATCACGTCTTTTGCTTCGATTACGGGAATGCCCGCGTTTTTTTCAGCCGCGCGCAGTTTGACTGTGCTTCCCACTTCGTCCAGCAGGTCAATGGCTTTGTCAGGAAGTTTACTGTTCAGCAGATATTTCTGAGCGAGATCCACGCACGATTTCAGGCTTTCTTCAGAGTAAGTCACGTTGTGAAACTCTTCATATTTTTTCCTGAGGCCGCGGATAATCAGCAGGGTGTCTTCTAAAGTGGGCTCGGTAACATCCAGCCGCTGAAATCTTCGGGTTAAGGCGCGGTCTTTTTCGAAATGCTGCCGGTATTCCTGAAACGTCGTAGCCCCAATACAGGAAACTTCGCCTTTAGTAAGTGCCGGCTTAAGAAGATTTGAGGCATCCATCGAACCGCCGGAGGTTGAGCCCGCGCCGACAATCGTATGAATTTCATCGATGAAGAGAATGACATTTTTTCGCGCTTTTACTTCTTTGAGGATGTTCTTTAGGCGGCCTTCGAAATCCCCACGGAATTTTGCACCGGCGAGCAATGAACCCAGGTCGACAGAATAAATAATTTTATCTTTCAGAAAATCGGGAACATCGCCCTGAACAATTTTTTCAGCAAGTCCTTCTGCGATAGCGGTTTTCCCCACGCCGGAATCTCCGATTAAAAGTGGATTATTTTTGGTTCTGCGCCCTAGAGTCTGAATCATTTTTTTCAAGAGGTCATTGCGCCCGATAAGGGGATCTTTTCTGCCTGATAAAACGAAGTCGTTCAGATTCAGTGCAAAGTCATCCAAAGCCGAAGACTTCGTGCCGGACGAATTTGTTTCGGTATCGTCTTCAGAAAGTCCTTTGACCGGGCCCGCGGAAAGGTCATGGCTGATGATCGAGATCACATCAAACTGACGGACGTTGGCTTTCTCAAGGCAGTAGGTCGCGAAAGATTTTTTTTCTTCGAAAATTGCGACCAGCACATGGCCTTCGTTAATTTCATTTTTGCCGGCGGCCTGAATCTGCAGAGCTGCCCTTTCAAATACACGATGGAGAGCCGAACTGAGATCGGGTTTCCAGTTTTCGATTCCGCCGAAGGCTTTTTTCTGTTCATCGGAGAAAACGGGATTTTTGGCGATATAGACATTAAGTTCATTTTTGATTTCAGTCGGAGTTGTGCCCAGCTTTTCCAGGATTTCGATAATTGCCGGAGCCTCGACGAGACAAAAGAGAAAATGCTCAAGCGTTACAAATTCATGACTTTTCTTACATGCAAGGTCGATGGCTTTGCCGAATCTTTTGTCTAATTCTTTTGAAAGCATATTATGATTCCTCCTCAAAACTGGTTTTAAGCGGATGTTGATTGTTTTTGCTGAACTGATTCACTTG
>JANOJH010000006.1:0-10611 GCA_031408135.1 Bdellovibrio sp.
AGGTAACTTAAATTTTTGTCGCGATCGAATTCAAGTGCAGGTTTCGGTATTTTTTTTACCGGAGTTTTATGCAGAGGCTTAACTTTTCTTGGTTTCGGTTTTGTCATAAATTCTGAAACGAGCAAGCCGTATGCCACCGAACCAGCCAGAGGCCGCAAGCGCATTTTCGGGTGCCAAAAGAACCAAGTTGTATATGGGCGGATTGCCGTTGATATTTGCCCCATTGAAAAAGTAAAAATAATATATTTTTGATTGAGATTTTTACGCGTGATAAAAATCGAATCAGTGAAAAAGAATATATTTACAAGGCTGTTTAATTCTCTCTACCGAACAAATAAATTCGGTCAGATTATTGGCATATGTCTATTGATAGGCCTCGTTTCAATTCTGAACTTCAGAAAGACCATAAAAGAAAATATCCGTACCCGGTTGGAAAACCGACTCGAAGTCTTTACAAATGCTGTTAATGAAAATATCACGAACCATGCCACCACCTTATCTTTTGTTGACGCTTACTTCCGTAGCGAGAAACTGCCCGATACTAATAGGCTCAATAATTTTCTCAGTCATATTGACGCCGAACATCTGAATCATGATATCGATAGAATTGAGTACATTGATTTTAATCCGATGGCACTGGCGACTCTCCGAGGCGACAAATTCGAAAAAGAGGCCATAATGGCCGCTATGAGTTCGGGTAAGATTACAATTTCTCACCCGTTGCCCTATACCAAAACCATAGGAACCACTCGCCGGCAACTTCAACGATTGGCGATGTACTTGCCCTATTATGGAACGCGTCTGGTGCCCAAAACCCGTGAGGAACGGCTTAAAAGGGTTAAGGGAATGCTCTTTATACCGATTAATTTGAATGAGTTTTTTGAAACTAAATACGGCAAGGCCCAAATTGACAACGAAAATGTCAATTTCCGGATTGAGTATGTTGATACGAATTATAAAAAGACGATTGCTTACGAAAGACTCACGCAGAAAATTGACTACAGATATCTTGAGCACAGCCGTGTACTTAATGTATATGGCCAGCGCCTCCTGGTTACCGCAACGACGTTGCCGGAATTCTTCACCCTTACTGACCGATTTTTGCCGAACATCCTTTTTGCCGTATTTATTTTACTGTTGATACTCTCAATCGGAATTTTCTATCAAACAAAAAATCTGTTACACCAGGAAAAAAAGGCAAATGAGAGCAAGGAAGAGTCTAACAAGGTAAAAGAAGCCTTTCTGTCGAACATGAGCCACGAAATCAGAACGCCGCTGAACGCAATAACCGGCTTTTCAAAGATTCTCTCGCATTCCTCGAACGAAAATGAAAAGCAGTATCTTATCAACGGAATCAGAAAAAACAGCACAGAACTGACGAACTTCATTGATAATATTCTGGATATTTCCAAAATCGAATTCGGCCGCATCGTCATTAACAAAAAGTATATCAATCTGGTCACGATTATTGAACGCATCAAAACCACGATGGAAAACCGCGCCCACGCCAAAGGACTACTTTTTGAAATTGAATCACTGAGCAAACTTCCCATCGAAATAGATGTTGATGAAGGGCGCGTAAAACAAATCCTGATAAATTTGGTCGGAAATGCAATCAAATTCACAGAGAAGGGCTACATCAAGTTACAGATAGAGGCCCAGAATTCCGGCTATGGCCAGACCCAATTGATGTTTACAATTATAGATACCGGCATCGGCATTTCTACAAGCGGACAACTCGAACTTTTTCAGTCATTCTCGCAGATCGACTACTCGAACACGCGTCGCTATGGCGGCATCGGGCTGGGACTTGCACTTTCGCGCCGATTGGCCCAACAGCTCAACGGCGAAGTCACCTTGCTTGAAAGCCAGATTGAACAGGGCTCGGTCTTTAGATTGCGCATTCCGTGCGGAAACCTGCAAAATGTAAAATGGCAGGACAATCTTTTTATGCAGTTAAGCGGCCCCATGCATCAACTGGATTTTCTAGGTAACCTCAGGCTTGATGGCCTGAAAATACTCATCGTTGAAGATTCCAAAGACAACCAGAATATTTTCAATTACTTCCTGACAACAGCCGGTGCCGAAACTGACATTGCTGAAAACGGAAAGATTGGCGTCGAAATGGCAGCCGCCCAGAATTACGATGTCATTTTGATGGACATCCAGATGCCGGTGCTTGATGGGTTGGCGGCAACACGGCAGATTCGCGGTATCGGATTTAAGAATCCGATTATTGCACTGACGGCCCACGCATCGGTTGAAGCTAAACTGAATTGTCTGGAGGCCGGTTGCGTTGAACTGATTACAAAACCAGTAACCGGAGACATCTTAATTAAAAAAATAAATTTAACGTTGGAGGAATATCGATATGGTGCCAAAGATAATTATACCTGACGAAGTCAGACAGAAATATATTGAGCGGCGAAAAAAAGACCTGGCCGATTGCCGGCTAGCACTTACAAATGCAGATTTCAAATGCTTTGCTTTTATTGGTCATCAGATTAAAGGCAATGCGGTAACTTTCGGTTATGATGAACTGACTCCGATCGCACTTGAAATGGAAAAGCTGGCTGTGGAAAAAAATGTTGATAATTTGCATAAACTTTTGGATCGGTTTGAAGCATTTCTGAAACGATTTTGAGCATGGGAACTTTTCGGATTTGTCGTGGTGAAATTGCCCCGATTTATGAAAAAATACCAGAATAACAGTGGCACTTAAGTTGCTTAGAAAGGGAATATAGCATGAAGCTTGAATTAGAGGGGGAAATTATGGTTGCAGTAGCGCAAAGTTGTACAATTTTGCCGGTCAGTAAATTTAATAAATCGTTCGTAAAGGCAGTAAAAGGTAAGAAAAGATCCAAAAAAATTCTGATGATTGAAGACGACTCTGAAATGAGTTCGGTTATCAGCAAAGCGCTTAAAGAAAACTACGGCTGCACAATTGATGTTGCCCATGATCCGTTCGAAGCCATAAATTTTATCGTTGATAAATTCTATGATCTGATTATTCTCGACTGGCAGTTACCGGGTCTGAATGGCGCGGAAACTCTGGTGGCTGCTGAACAAGGCCTGAGATTCGAACCTTCAATTCCGATTCAGTGGGATCGAAGTCGAGCCCCTGTTGTGATTTTTTCTTCTTCTAAAAAGAGTGAATGTCCGCCACGCAGAACAAAGCATTTCAATTATACCGGTTTCATTTCAAAAGGCCAGCCGCTGACCCAGATCATCGATCTTTTCGGCGCACACCTTACTTCCGATGAACAAATTCAAAGTTCAGCGGTTGCCTACACCAATCCACTTGTAAAATTAAACGCTTAAATAATCTAACTCCTGAATTCGTAATTGAACTCAGGAGTGACCGAATTTTCAGTTAAGAGTAGGTTCTTCCCCGCCGATTTCTTTAAGTCTGCGGTACAAGGTTTTACGATCGATCTGCAGATCGCGGGCTGTTTTTTCCTTTACGCCGTGATTCAGCTTTAGCACGAACTGCACATATTTATTCACGAGTTCTTCAACTGTGAGAATCTTGGAAGCTGTCTGATTTGAAAAACTGAATCCAGGTTCGCTTTTGCTTGTGCTTCGGTCCTGATAAACAGACACGACTTCGTCAAACTGAATAACCATTGAATTAGACAATACCACTGCCCGCTCAATTGTGTTTTCAAGCTCGCGAACATTTCCTGGCCATGAATTACTCAGCAAACATTCAAGCGCTTCTTTGCTGAACTGCTTGGGGCGCGAAGAATTCAAAACTGAAAACTTGCGTAAAAAGAATTCGGCCAGTGGCAAAATATCGTCTATTCGCTCGCGTAATGGCGGAATCCAGATCGGAATAACGTTAAGGCGAAAGAACAGATCTTCTCTGAATTTTTTAAGTGCGATTTCCTGACGAAGATTCTTATGGGTGGCCGAAAGAATGCGGGCATTGACCGGTCGGAAGTGGTTTTCGCCAATTCGTTTAATTTTTCTTTCTTGCAACACCCGAAGTAACTTGGCCTGCAACGACAGGCTGAGGTCACCGATTTCGTCTAAAAAGAGCGTGCCACCATCAGCTTCTTCGAACAGCCCGATTTTTTTATCCGAAGCGCCGGTGAATGAGCCCTTGGCATGCCCAAAAAGCTCTGACTCAAGTAGGTTTTCAGGAATTGCCGAACAATTTATCGCAATAAACGGCGCCTTCTTGCGGGTTCCCATCGAATGAATGGCTTTTGCAATAACTTCTTTTCCGGTTCCGCTTTCGCCGGTAATCAAAATATTAGAGCTGGATTTTGAAACCCGTCGGGCCAACTCGAGGGCATTTTTAATCCCCTGACTTTTGCCGACGATGCCCTCAAGGCTTGTCGGCCCTTCCTGCAGTTGAACAACCGTTTTCAGTGTTGTGTTTTCTTCTTCGACCTTTGTTAGATAAAGAGCCCTCTCAACAGAAACCAGCAGTTGCGGGAAATGCAGGGGTTTGACCACAAAGTCATAGGCGCCTGAAGCTATTGCCTCAACCGCCACCTCGACTTTTTTATTTGCGGTAATGAGAATAATCGGGATCAGCTTTCCCATAGCTTTCATTCGCTGGGTAAACTCAATGCCCGAAATGTTCGGTAACATCAGGTCAGTTATAATAACGTCTGCGGTCGTTTTGTTTTGGGTCAGATCTTCGAGGGCCTTTTGCGCTTCATCGTAAGCCACCACATCATAGTTCCGGACTTTAAAGAAACTTATGACCAATTCCTGTATATCTTTATCGTCTTCTATCACTAAAATTCTGGCTTTTTTCATATAAGACTTTCTTACCACATTAAGGATATTTACCCCAGCAAAAAGAGGAAAATTTTCCCGAATTGCATTTATTTCCATTCCAAAAAACCGTCGTAAAAAAAATATCTTTCGGGGCTCACGGGCTTAGTTGAGCTGGCTCCCGGAAGCAATGCCGTAATCTCGGTTAAGCTCCTGCTCGGCCAGTATTAATTCGGATTTTTTGGCTTTCAGATAGACAACCGCCGCGCGGTCTAATTCTGTGCCGGTAAAGTAGTTCTTAAGTTCTGGAAAAAAATCGGCTTCTTCACCAACCAGATGAAGATCAAGAATCTGACAGTAATCCGAGACTCTGGAAAGCCAGAGCGGGTCTTCGCTTCTGGCGCTTCTGATACGATAGACGAGGTCATCAAGCAAATGGTGTTCCTCATATCCATCAAGCGCGAGATCATTCAATTCATAAGCAGCGGATCGAAGACTTTTTGCATAAAGTGCGGTTTCTTCCGCGCGAAAATGCGCACGCACAAAAATCAACATTTCAGAAAAAATTTTGGCTTTTATCGGCAGGCTATCGCTCGACTCGATCTCCTGAATGAATTTGCGGATGATCTCATGATCATCTTTTAATAAGCTTACTAGATCCATAATTTACTCTCCTGCTGTACCGCAAAAATATATTTTTGTTTCAGCAATAGAAGTGCCAGCGCGGTACAGACACTGAACCTTTTCTGAAAAGACGTTAGGGATTAATGACCCATACAAAGCCGGAGTTGCTTTTTTTTTCAACTTCATCAATGGCACTCATATTGCTTTGGTTCTCTCACAAAGTGTGAGGAGTAATAATGAAGAATTCTGAAAAAGACTGGAGTATTGCCAAAGAACAATTTCAGCAGAACTGGAATGCGTTGGGCTCAGAGGAGCTCGAGAAAACTCATGGCGACAAGGAAGCACTAGCCTCGCTTTTGGAGCACAAATACGGGATGCCACACCCACAGGCAATCGCCTCGGTTTCTGAAATCATGAATAATACCGAGGTCAGCCCTGAACTGCCCGAAAGTGAAGAGCAAAAAAAAATAAAGGACAATAACGTACCTGAGTACCCGAACAAGCTTTACGAAGAAGATCTCCCCCCCGATCTAAAGATGGATGAGTAAAATTGCAAATCAGGAGAGTTCCATATGGACGTGAATTTCTCAGAATCTAAAGTAAATCCCTTCAATGGAATAAGATTTTCCGCAGAAGGTACAAACCCAAAAGTCAAAGAGAACACCATGATAATTTCTGAAATATCACCCAAGGTACCCGACAAGATTTTTGTAGACGAGTTTCTTGTCGACTTGATTCCAAACTTTATAAAAAACAAAATCGACGACCTTGCCGTCCTCAAGAATGCGGCAGAAAACCGAGATTTCGAAACCATTAAGAAAATAGGCCATAACTGGAAGGGCGTTTGCTCCAGCTACGGTTTTAAGTATCTCGGTGAAACCGGCAAACAATTTGAATATCTGGCACAAAACAAAGACCTGGCAAGTATAAATCTTCTGATCGACAGCCTTCCTGAATATCTCCGGAATGTTCAGATCGAGAGCGTGCCCGAATATGAATTGGACAGTACCGATGTTGTCAAAAACTAGAAAAAAAACAAAAAAGAAAGCTACGAAAAAAGCCGACAAAGCGCACCAACCCGGACATCGCAAAATGAAAATTGCCGGCATTGAAGAGGCCACTTCTCAAAAAACGAGAATCCAGGAATCGGCACTGATCGCCTTGAACAAGTCCGATCTCGTCAGAAGAAACACTTCAAAAAATCGCCGGATTATCACAGGAGCCGCCTTAGGTAAAACCGGTCGAATTGCCATAAAGGACTGAGAGGAACCCTATGGAACTTATCCGACAAAAGAATTCCGCGCTGTTTAGTCCGCTGCATGTAGGGCATTACGGGCAACTGGGCTCGGGTAGTTGCCGTCAGCAACTCGGGCGCGATCTACTGTATTTCCTTA
The DNA here is from genome assembly GCA_031408135.1 of Bdellovibrio sp. GTDB lineage: Bacteria > Bdellovibrionota > Bdellovibrionia > Bdellovibrionales > Bdellovibrionaceae > Pseudobdellovibrio. The sequence goes on from JANOJH010000006.1 coordinate 6,750, forward strand.
AGGAACAAAAAAGATCGCTATCGGCTTATTCTGGTTTGTTGGCGCTGTTTGATAATGAAGAATTTTTCGGAGATGAATTCGATGCGGCATTATGGCGGGAACTCTCGTTTTTAGAAGACAGTTCGCCATTTAATATTGTCGATGCTATAGCGGATCCGATTAACGATGGGTTTCGCTTTTATTTTCTGGGAGTTGAATTTTTTGTAAGCCGGCAGTGTCCGGTTTACTCATGTCATTCTGTCACTTTATCGAAACCGGCATTGGTATTTAAATTGATGAACCAGTTGGAAATGTCCTCAGACATTTTTGTCGTTAAATACAATTTGCCCATACACCAGTAAAAAACTTATTATCAGGAACGGTATGCCTGGCATTTCAGGAATGATCGAGCCGATTACCCCCAACAACAGAAATACCAGCGTTGCGGCGATACTGATTCTTTTGAAAATCCGATTGCGGCTTTTTTCTTCCTGGAATGCGAGTCCGATTGAAAAATTCGCAACCAGATTCAAAAGCACATAGCAGGCAAACCTCAGGAACCTGGCTTTAAGCGAGGCCTGCTCGATGAACTCCGAAACTTCGATCCTCTCACAGCCATTTTCGATGAGGTGGTGCAGCTTTTGATTGAGCTGGGCAGTAAAACTTTCAGAGTAAATATCAACATTCATTTCTAGATTCTGCTGATAGCTCGTGTAATTGAGATTGAACGATCCGATAGTTGACCAGCGCCCGTCTATCGTGGCCAACTTGCCGTGCATTATCGACTCTTTCCATTGATAAATTTCAACACCATTTTTAAGAAAATATGAATAAAGATACTGAGTGGCGTAAACGTAGCTTGGCCAATCTGAAATTTTTGGCAGGATAAGCCGTACTCTCACCCCTTGCTTTGCCGCAGTTGCAAGTTGCTTCATAAATTTTTTCCGCGGGAAAAAATAAGAATTAAGAATTAGAATTTCTTTTTTTGCGTTACTGGTCAATTCTGAATACTGCCTTGTTATTTGCCAGCGTTGAAAGAACCAGTCGTTAATCGAAATTTTAAGCTCAACTCCGTCGGGGTCGGACTTTCGTTCAGAGGTATCTTTCTTAAACTTCATTCTCTGGTTGCACGATTTGGCAAAAGTGAACTGACAGTACTGAGTTAGCCCGATTGTAACCGGGCCCTCGACGTAAACCGCAAAATCCAGCTGGTGCGGAACTTCAGATTTACCGTAAGAATTCGATATTATATTTACTCCGCCGATCATAGCGCGGGTGTGATCGACCAACAGAACCTTGTGATGCAACCGGCGGCCCCACTGGCCAACCCATCTGAACTGCACCTCATTAAATCTGCAGAAATGTACGCCGGCTGTAACCAGTTCTTTTCTGGCTGTGTCCGGAAACCCAATTGAGCCGAGGCTATCGATCAGTAAAAAAACTTTTACGCCGCGGTCAGCGGCATCTTTTAGTTCGGCCTGAACTGCACGTCCGAATGTGTCGTCGGCAAAAATATAGGTCTGAAGATGTATAGTTTTGACAGCATTTCTTATCAGATTAAGAAAGTGTTCGTAATAGACTTCGCCTTCGATTACGAACTTGATATGATTATTCCCGGTTCGGTTCAAAAAATCTGCCCTCATATAACAGGTTCTTTTAGTACCAATTCACAGAAAATCGGCAAATGATCGGAAAAGTGATTCTGATGTTCAGGACGCTGAATGATGTGAGATTTTATAACGTCCAGATTACGGATATAAATACGATCGAGGCACAGCATCGGAAACCCAGCAGGGAAGGTTTTTGCAAATCGTCCGTGAACAGCTTTAAACGCCTCTTGCATTTTGAGCTCTTCTTCGAAAACTTTGCCGGACTTCTGATTCCAATCGTTGAAGTCTCCGGCAATGACAAGTGGCGGATTATCCGACAAATCCAACGACATAATTTTCTTTTTGATCATCTGATACTGGAGCTTGCGCCCTGCGTGCAGCAGATCAAGGTGAACACAGGCGGCATATATACTTTTATCAATCGGCGGTGGCAAAAGAATCTTACAGACCAACAGACCTCTTTTTTCGAGAGCATTTGTTGTAAGATTGATATTTTCCCAGCTTTCAATCGGATACCTGCTGAGAATTAAATTCCCGTGATGGCCGTGATCATACAAGGCATTCTGCGCGTACGAGTAATGCGGCCAAACTGTATCAGCTAAATATTCGAACTGCGAATCGATAAGTCCTTTTTTTTTGTAATCATCATTTTTGCCGACAACTTCCTGCAAAAATACGATGTCGGCAGCTGATGCATTAATCAGCTCCTTCATGTCCTGCAGAAAATACTTCTGCATTTTCCAGTCATAACCTTTATGAATATTGTAAGAAAGAATCTTTAAATTCATACCTTTCACATACTACACAACTTCGCCGCTATTCGAATAGGGAATTATTCCCTAGGCTAGTGCTTAAAATGAATTAATTTTCGGGCATTTAAATTGCTTCATCTATCATGTGAAGAGGAATGCTATGCAAAAAAAACATCAAAGCGACCTAGACTCTAAACCATTACAGCCCTCATTTGCAAAGACGTCTCTTGATTCACATTTTCCCTGGAATTCGGGCCCGCATTCAGGGAAAGGCCCGAAAGGCTATCGTCGGTCAGACGATCGGATTCTGGAAGATATCAACGAGGCACTTACCCGCCACGCTGAAATTGACGCAAGTAATATTCATGTCGAAGTTAAAAATGCCGTCGTTACTCTTACAGGATCTATCGAATCCAGGCAAATGAAACGCCTGGCTGAAGATTGTGCGGAAGCAGTTGCAGGCATAGAAGATGTGAATAATGAACTACGAATAGATGCAACTTTATCATCGCGCTCACGTACGAATGAATTCGCCGCGCAGGAAAGCACCAGTCGTAGTGTAAGATCATAAAAAAAAATCAAGGAGGGAACCTTATGCTTCAGACGTGTGTAAATTGTGGAAATATTTATGACAAAGCTTTTCAGGTAACAATGAATGGCAAACAATTCGTTTTCGACAGCTTCGAGTGCGCCATCAATAAATTGGCTCCGCGTTGTGCAAAATGCAATTCTTTGATAATCGGGCACGGCACCGAGGCCAATAACAAATTTTATTGTGGTGCCCACTGCGCCAAAGAACAGGGCCATTACGCAATCGACCGGGCCGCTCAATAATCATGAGCGCAAAACAAAAAATACCGGTGCTTATCGTGGGTGCCGGGTCATCAGGTCTGGCTCTGGCCCTTTGGCTCAAAAAAAGCGGAGTCGGGATCAGAATAATCGATAAAGCCGCAGCGCCTGCGAAAGATTCATGCGCTGTTATGATTCACGCTCGCACACTTGAATTTTATCGCCAACTCGGAATTGCAGACGAAATTATTGCAGCGGGCAGACCCGTGTCGGATATCCGGTTTCATTTTAATAAGCGTGGTACTACGCCGATACGACTTCAGGGCTACCCCAGTTCAACCAGCGCATTTCCAGCCATGGTTGTGGTTGCCCAGGATGTGCATGAAAAAATTCTGATAAACAAACTGAACTCGCTGAACGTGACGATTGAGCGAAACTTAGAACTTAAAAAATTTACTCAGGCAAAGTATCTGGTGGAATCTTTGATTGTTGGCAAAGGCAACGAGCAGGTGATTAATTCAACTTACCTTTGCGCCTGTGATGGCGCCGAAAGTACAGTTCGGCGAATTCTTGGAGTGAAATTTTTTAAAAAGAGCTTTCATCAGGACTTCTTCCTTGCCGACGTTGTTTCGTCAAACTCAGACACAGTAGCTCCCAACAGTATCAATATCAATCTTAGCCGTTTCAATGCTTCGATCAGCATCCCATTAAAGGAGCCAGATACTTTAAGAA
>JANOJH010000024.1:0-4859 GCA_031408135.1 Bdellovibrio sp.
CGCTTTGCGACTTCCCGCCCACAGGGCCTACTAATAGCGGAAGTTCTTTTTTAACGATTCTTGCACCCAAAATCAGCCGCGGGTAAATTTCGTTTGCCGGAATTCCGCGGGAAAGCATATCCGCAACAACGCCCGTTACAAATGGCGTGGCCTGCGAAGTACCCGACATCAGATCATAGCCCGTATAACCAGGAAGTCTGATTGAACGAATGGCATTCGGAATAGTTGAAAAAATTTCTACACCGGGTGCCGCAATATCCACACCGAAGCCGAAATTTGAAAAGCTCGCGAGCGATCCATCCGGCGAGTGTGCCGCGACACAGATCACACCTTTGTACTGACAAGGCCGCAAGATCGAAGACGTTGAATCATTACCGGCCGCGGCCACAATGATCACGCCGCGCCTTTGTGCTTCGGCAATAGCTTCTTTAATGATGTCGATCGTTTGCCCTTCAGGCCAGCCGATTGATAAATTGATCACTTCAGCGCCCGAGTTCATTGCATAAATAATTCCGCGGCTGATTCGCTCACTCAAAAACGCTGTGGTATAACCATTTCTTGCGTTCTCATTCGGCGAAAGGTCAACACTGAAAGGCTTGATGGGCTGATTCGGCCCGTTACCGCTGACCTGCACCGGAATAATTTCGATATTTTTTGAAACAGAAGCTATAATGCCGGCAACGTGGGTGCCGTGCCCCGATTGATCGTTGAAATCCGGCCGACCGATAATATTGTTCGGAGTATTACCAATGCCTTGATCTAGTATACTCCAGCCCTGACAATCGGCAGGATAAACATTCTCACCCGCCTTTAGATGTTCTTCACGACATTTTGAATCGTTGGCATCTTTGGCAAATTCAGTACACTGTTTCAACTTTTCAAAAGCGGCGCATTTTTCTGCGCTTCTGAAAATTAGGCTCTTCAAATCCTGATGATCAAAATCTAGACCGGTGTCGAGCACCGCAACTTTGATTTTTCGGCCTTTCACTGCGGGTGCAATTCGGATGTCTTCACCGGCAACGGCTTGCAGCTTATAAGCCTGCAACGGATTAATATAGGTGCTGACCGGTTGGCCGCTGTTTTTCAGGCCCCACATTTTATCAGCATGATTGGCTGAGAATCCGGTTGTTGACAGGAACGTTACAATTAAAATAATAGGGCTAATGCTCAGTTGGGTCTTCATTAGAAACCACCTGTCGTTTGGTCAAGTTCAGTAATACTGATTTTAGATTTTTCAGCAAAAACACTGATTAATCCATTTGCGTAAGGATGTTTCTTGCTCGGCTCGCCGTAAACATTCGAAACATACACGCCATCGTCACCGTCTTCGTCGCCCGACCTGAAACCCGTTACTTCAACATAGTAAATGAATTTTTCAGGGCCCAGATAATTCAGCAAAGAAGCCTGCGGGATTTTCTGATCGATAACCCACAACACTTCGGCCGTCCATTTATTCTGTGCACGCAGATCAGTGGCCGGGAACTTCCGCGATAGCTTGATGAGCTGTTCAACCCACGGCTCCATACATTCATAAACGGTTCCGTTCAGCCACGTGTAGGTAACTTTGTCTTCTTTGTTCTCACGGCATTGAGCCATGTAAAGCTGCTGGCCGGCCGCCTCGTCGCCATTACCCATAATTTTAATCAGGTTTTTAAATAGTTCACCGTCTTGAGGCGCGGCTTTATCGCCGAGCTTTTCGCTGAGTTTCTGAAACAGCCGCGAAATAAATTTTCGCTTTTGTACCGGATCAAGTGCTGTGCCGGCTGAAAGCATCAGGTCTTTAATCTGCTTGATTCCCTCAGGCAATATCGAAAGATGCGAAGTGACTCTGAAGAAATCGATTTTTTTAACGTGCGCAAGGGCGCCTTCCGGAATTAACGGAAAATCTGCAAACTTGATTCCATTGGTTTTCTGCCTCGCCGCTTCAAGAATACCGGTCATTTCGGATTTCTTTAAACTCCACCCGCCCCAAACGTGTTCGATGACCGCAACTGAAGGAAGTGCGCCCGGACGGTCTTGTGTGAGTTCGGTATCGGATCTGACGGTTACCCATTCGGCGCGACCGAACGGCATTTGCGAAGGATTCTGCGAAGGTGTTCCAAGCGAAGACGGCGCATTCGAGCCGAACTTCTGCTTAAGATAACCATCACCCATTTCGAGTAAAAAGCCGAACTTATCGCTGCCATCGAGATGACCTTTTTTATAGGTCACCACTTTAACCGGTTCATTAATAACTTTGACGCCATTAATGTCAGTGGGAAGCTCGGGTTTTTTGATCGTAAGTAAATGTTCTTCTTTCAATTGGCTCGAACGCATCCACAAAAGTTTCAATCGTAATTCGTGCGCTTTTAATTCATGGTCAACCGCATACATCTGATATTTGAAATTGGCAGCCAGAGCATCCGAATTGGATTCAACCAGTAAAGAGCGCAACGCCAACGCCGCCTTGTTGCCGAATTCCTTCATTTTATCAACTTTTTTCTGCAGTTCTTCATCCGGAATAACATCTAGGCTGTCAACTTTTGAAATCAGCTCAGAATTGTAGTTCAAAAGATAAACTTTGGTATGCAGATCAAGCTTAGTGTTCTGTGATCGGATTTTCAGAAGGTTAATGAAATAATTGACGTTGAACTCAAGTCCGAAGGCCTTGTTGTTCTGATTGCGGATATAAACCTGTAAGCCTTCCGGAGTTTTCAGAAACTGAATCTGACGTAAAATAACTTTATTCGCATCAGCGGAAAAGCTGACCGTAGGACGCATAACCGAAGCAAATCCAATAAGCGCATCTAAACCCGTCGTAAAGCCGATCCGGCCCGACAGTCCGATTGAATCCGTAATCGTAAAAACTTCGCCGACCTTTAAGGCGTTTAAAAACTCAGTGAGCTTGCCTTCTTTAAGCGGGGCCGTTAATTTTCTCAGCTTGGTTGGAATATACATATCACGCTTCGGAACTTTCAAAGCGTCATCCATCGAAGCGATCGGAGTCACATGCACAAAGTTACGCATGTAAGCTACGCCACCACCGAAGGCCGTATCGATACCGTTAAGGCCGTCAAGAATGTGCATGTAACCCGCACTTGCAGAAAGAGTAAGACTATCTACCATCTGTACCGCAGCCTGGCTGCCGTAATATGTTCCGGTTGTTACGATGCGGTTAGCAGTTGCATTCGCGCCGAAACTCACAACCTGCACATCGACCAGCGGTTTTATACCGCTGGGTCCCACTTCCACGCCGATGATGTTCTGACTCAGAACTTTCTGAGTTTCAAGTTTTGAAGAAAACTGACTTAATATAGTTTCAATAATATTCGATTGCGCGCGAATTTTCAGATACTTGATAAAATCGCCCGACTCAAACGGCGATTGTCGCTCGCCGTGTGAAAAGCGTTGCGGATAGCCGGCAATTTCCTGCGCCGTAACTTTACCGGCCACTACAATGCCGTCGGCCGAGTTAATATCAAGTGAAGGAATCTGCACCCGCAACAATTGCGCCACTTCTTCTTTTGAAAAAAATGTCTCAAGCATATTCTTGTAGCGATGTATTACTTTCGCTTTTACCAGATCACTCAATTGAGCCGGAAAAGAAGCTGCGCTTACGATTTCATTCCAGTCGTTATCTGTGAGTTCTGCCATTTTCCGTAAAATCCAGCGAACATCATCATAAGAAGAAATACCGTCAAAATCGGTACTGAAGGCAAAATTCATAGTTGCCCAACCGCCTCGGACATTAACAGCCTGAGCCGAGTAACGATTAATACTTTCACCCACATCCGCGATCACATAAGGTGCAATCAGCGCGCGGTAAGCGCGCGATTGTGCATACAGCGATATCGTGTTGTTATTTGAAGGGGTCAGACCATCAAACAGATTCGGAACTTCGGCGTTCATTTTCTCGAGGTAAGAACCAGGCACGATCACCGAAAATTCAGCTTCGTTTTTCTTTGAAAGAAAACCGCGGCTTTCAGGATCAATCGAAAGGCAACTGATTGCCGTTTCATCCGGGCCCGACACACAGAATGCCTGAACAATAAAACTGTTCAATTCACTTAAGTTCTTAAATTTCAGTTTTACAGCCTGCAGATATTTAGGAGATTCCTGATGAATGCCGATCTTCCGGAGCAATGCCGCTTTCAATAAACTTGAATGCACCTGCAAGCCCGACTTCAGGCGATACACCTGCTCAGGGTTATTTACACCTCTGACATTGATGGCATACATACCGAGTTCACGCACAACTCCCACAAAACTATCGAACAGTAATCCTTCTTCTGCTGACGGCATGAACTTATGCAGATCCTGATCGATCGCCGCGTTCATGCTCAAATTGGTGTTCTGCCAAAATTTGTTCTCACTTGGATTTATTTTCGACAGGTCGACCTTGCGGTCAAATTGGGATTTAATGTCGGCCACCGACAGCTTTTTGCCGTCTTCACCCACAAGGTCGTACGCCGGTTTAGTCAGTGTTTTTAATGGTATACGGACGATATTGTCCTGAGCAGAGGCCAAAGTCCCCCAGAAAACCATAAATCCAAAAACTAACTGATATAAGTCATGCAAATTCATTCTAACCTCGTCTGATGTTAGAAGTTGCTAAAGCAGTGCCCAAATAGCGTTTCAGAACTGTGCAGGCCGCAGTGGCTCCTGTTCCTAGAGTAAACTGGCCGCTATTGTTGTTACTGCCGGTCGTTGCTACTGGCGGTGAGGTTCCGCAGACGCTAATCGTTGGTACTGCACTCAAATTAAGGATGCCGGCACCACAACAGTTGCACCGCCGTTAAAAAGTGATTTGCCATTGTTAAAAATCATCGTAAGCGGTCTATCAGTCCCATTATTGACGTTTAAAAATCTTCATAGTCTGG
>JANOJH010000045.1:0-3034 GCA_031408135.1 Bdellovibrio sp.
TGTGCCCAGTTTTTCCAGGATTTCAACAATCGCAGGCGCCTCGACAAGGCAATAAAGAAAATGCTCGAGCGTGACAAATTCATGACTTTTTTTGCAGGCAAGGTCGATGGCTTTACCGAATCTTTTGTCTAATTCTTTTGATAGCATATTAGGATTCCTCCTCAAAACTTGTTTTAAGCGGATGTTGATTGTTTTTGCTGAACTGATTCACCTGCATCACTTTTGATTCGGCAATTTCAAACGAATAAATTCCTGCAAGACCCACCCCTTTGTTGTGGACGTCCAGCATTATTTTATGGGCATCTGGTTCGGGCTTGTTAAAAAATTTTGACAAAACAAAAATTACGAATTCCATGGGCGTGTAATCGTCATTGTGCATAAGCACTTTATAGAGCTTCGGTTGCTCGGTTGAGACAGTGTCCTCTATATCTAGGTCCAGGTCGTTTCCAGTATCGAATTTAGTTTTTCCCATGTCTTGATTATAGCCGAAATCTCATTATGAAATAGCTATATTTACAGAAATAAATATTGTTGCACTCCGATATCAAAGTGATATCCTTTTGAGGTTGGGTTAGAAAATAATTAAAATTATATGTACAAAAATGTATGTATTCAAAAACAAGGAGAGTTTTCACATGCGTAAATTAATCACTAACAATAAAGGCTTCTCGCTTATCGAATTGATGGTCGTGGTAGCGATCATCGGAGTTCTTGCCGCTGTCGGTATTCCGCAGTATTCGCGTTTTCAGGCTAAGGCCCGAACAACTGAAGCGAAGTCTACTCTAAATGCTATTTACGTGGGTGAAGCCAGCTTCTTTTCTGAGTGGAATCAATACAGTTCAGATCTAGTGGATATCGGCGTTCAGCTCATCGGAGCTGATTTACGATACACGGCTGGCTGGGGTGCGACAGCATGTACAACAGTTGCGCCGGCGCCAACTGAGGCGGCAGGTGCTGCAAACGGACAGGTTCACTTAGCAACTGTAACTCCTGCTACTGTTGCAACCTGGAGAGGGGTTATCGTAACAAGTGGTACCACGATTCATGCCATAGGTGGAACTTGCACTGTGGGTTCAGCATTCTCTGCTGTTGCCATGGGTGACCCAAGACAGACGCCTGCTGTTATCGCAGCAACAACTTCGGATCAATGGCAAATTAATCATCAGAAGCAGTTGTCGAATCCGGTCGTCGGCCTGTAATTTAAGAATATAAACAAATTTATTCTGAAAAGGCTGCTTGATAAAAGCAGCCTTTTTTTTTATAATTATTCCATGCGAAGTCTATCAATCACAGCTTGGGTGCCGGTTTTGGCAATTCTTTTTTTTGTAATACAGCTGTTTTTTGTGTCGCCTCTTCAGGAAATGCGAAGCGACTACATCGCCCCACCGGTTGAGCTTAAATATCTGAACGCCGGTTTTTCAATTGCGGTTTCGGATTCATTCTGGCTGCGAGCAATTCAGGATTTTGATTTTTGCAGTAAACCGTTAAATGATTCCGAATGTAATGGAAAGTCATGGTTGTTTCACACGCTCAATCTGGTTGTTGAACTTGATAACAGGTTTTTAGAGGCCTTTTATTACGGCTCGCTCGCACTCACTGTCATTATTTCGGATTACGCCGGAGCCTCGGTTATTTTAGACAAAGCAGTGATTGCTTTTCCAAAGCACTGGTCTATTTTATACACGGCCGCCTATCAGGCATTTTTTCACGAAAAAGACAAATTGAAAGCCTCTAGGCTTTACTTGGCGGCGTCGGATAATGGTGCGCCGGACTGGGTCAGGTTAACTGCTGGACGCCTTGCCGGTGAAGGCGGGGACTTGGGATCGGCACGTGAAATTCTACAACAGTTGATAGATCACGCCGTAGACCCGGCCTGGATTGAAATCCTGAAGAAAAAAATTGAAGCGCTTGAAAAAAACAAGTGATTTGACCTTAGTTTCGGCAACTTGTAGCCGAACCCTTGACCTTTAATAAAAAGAACTCATATTAACCCCATTATGTCATCAAAACGTGATTATTACGAAATCTTAAGTGTTGAGAAATCCGCGGACGGCGAAACAATCAAAAAGTCCTATAGAAAACTAGCTATGCAATTTCATCCTGATCGGAATCCGGGCGACCAGGCGGCGGAAGATAAATTCAAAGAAGCCGCAGAAGCCTATGAGGTTTTGAGCAACTCAGACAAGCGTTCGCAGTACGACCGATTCGGGCACCAGGCTTTTCAAGGGCGAGGCGGAGCCGGCGGCCATGGCGGCTTTAGCGACATGAACGATATTTTTTCGCAATTCGGGGATATTTTCGGCGACATTTTCGGCGCAGGTGGCGGCGGTTTCGGCCAGCAGGGTGGGCGAACGCGCTCGCGCAATGCGGTCAGAAAAGGGGCGGATCTCAGGTTCGTTACTGAAGTAGAGCTGAGTGAGGTGGTTACCGGAAAAGAACAGCAGATTGAATTCGATACCGAAGCCAATTGCGGCGACTGCAACGGCACCGGTGCAGCTAAGGGTTCAAAAGCCACAACCTGTAAAGTGTGTGGCGGCGCGGGGCAAGTGGTCCGTCAGCAGGGTTTTTTCACGATGGCAACGACCTGCCACAATTGCAGCGGTTCGGGCGAGGTCCCTTGATCTCGACCTGGTAGGCGCCGATCGACTGCGTGATGCCGCCGGCCTCGCCCGCGGCGACCTTCGTCTTGCGGATGGCGTCGAGCAGGGACGTCTTGCCGTGATCGACGTGGCCCATGACGGTGACGACGGGAGGCCGCGCCTCCTCCTCGCCCTCGAAGGATTCCGTCTCGAAGATCTCCTCTTCCTCGACGGCGCGGAGATCTTCCTCGAAGGAGACGACCTCGGGAGCGAAGCCGAACTCCGTGGCAATCGTCTTGGCGAGATCGGGCTCGAGCGCCACGTTCACGGTCACCAGCACGCCACGCATCATGAGCAGGCGGATGATGTCCTTCGCCTTCACGTCCATCTTCTCGGCGAGCTCCTTGACCGAGACGCCTTCCGTCAGGCGCAGCGTCCTGCCGTCGCCCTTCTTG
>JANOJH010000053.1:0-1006 GCA_031408135.1 Bdellovibrio sp.
ATGCAAGATGCTGTTAACAGCCTTCGTATCGCCTTCGCTTGCGATGAATCCGTAAGAACTGGAAACGTGGTGTCACTTCTTTGAACTTTTAGTGGGAACAAATCAAAACAAGGCCTCTAAAACGATACTAGTTTTTAAGAGTATTAACATACTTTTATTCTAGTGTAATGTTAATTGTAATTTGACGGTTAATATTTGCGGAGACTTTCTAATTTTACAGTGACTTTTACGATTAACTATTAACATTTCACGGTTAACTTAACACTAGTCGAAACTCTTACTATCTGAAAACCTCGTTTCGGTCAATTATTTTATAGCAAGACCTGTTGATCCAGGCAAACCTTTCCAATATCTTTGCCCTCATTATTTGGCTCCGTAGTACAATGGATAGTATTTCAGATTCCGATTCTGAAGATGCAGGTTCGATTCCTGCCGGGGCCACACCTTTTTAGAAGGCAATTCTTTATCCCATTCTGCAAAAGTGAAGGCCGACCCGTCAGGGTCAATCATTTAGCGTGTTCTTTTTCAAATCTTCTACTTTCACTTTTATCTCTTCTTCCTATTCAACCGGATAGCAAACGCTAAGAATTTACTGCCCTTTTCTTTGAAAGAACCCTCTGCGGCTACTTTAATTGTATGAAAAGAAAACCCGGACATCTGTAACTGGGGAGCTGTTTTTCGCGTCTTAAAGAAAAGAAAATTCTATATCATCCTCAGAATAAAAATATACGCAAAACCAGGCAAACCTAGACTTTAAATTCGGTCTATCGTTAAACAAAAGTAATCAACCCAACAAAATAATATGAAAACCAAGATATCAACCACTCTGCTCATTTTTGTATTGAGCATATCAACGATGATGGCTCAAACAAGAGAAACCAGAGATGTTTCCACCTTCACCAAAATTTCGTTTCGCGTTTCTGGTAAACTTTATCTTAAACAAGGAAGCCCTCAAAAAGTAGAGATTGAAGGCAAGAAGGATGTGCTGGAGAAAATTGAAACAGAA
>JANOJH010000060.1:0-2153 GCA_031408135.1 Bdellovibrio sp.
GGGTGTATAGGTCACATTTGCCCCTGTGCCACTTAACGTGCCGTTCGCAGGCCCACTTACAATAACATACGTCAACGCATTACCATCCGCATCGCTACCCACCAACGTGATAGCCGTTGCTGCGTCTTCCGCTGTCGTAATACTTTGATTGCTCGCTACCGGTGTGTCGTTTACAGGTGTGACGGTAATCGAGACTGTGGCTACATTCGAATCTGTTGTGCCATCGTTTACTTTGAAAGTGAAATTATCCGAACCAAAATAGTTTAAGGCTGGCGTATAGGTAATGTTTGATCCACTTCCACTCAACGATCCCTGTAAAGGTGAACTTACAATGGTATAGGTCAACGCATTTCCATCTGCATCCGTAGCACTCAACGTAATCGCTTTCGCAATATCCTCTGATGTAGTTACACTTTGGTTACCCGCAAGCGGTGAATCGTTTACGGCCGTTACATTAATAGTAACTGTTCCCGGCAGCGCAGAACTAAATATTCCGTCACTCACCTGAAATGTGAAAGAATCTGATCCATTATAATTTAGATTAGGTGTATAAATAAGGTTGGGTATGGTTCCACTGAGAGAACCGTTTACAGGCGCAGAAACAATAGTGTAAATCAGGGGATCAGCTTCAAAGTCCGTGCCCACTAAAACTATGCTTTTAGCAATATCTTCTGTTACATTAACCGTTTGACTTTGGGCACTTGGCGGTGTGTTTGGCTGAACAACAGTAACGGAAGCACTCGCCAGACTACCACCAGAGGAACCACAAGGAACGCTGGTAGCTGTTTTTAGTGCCTTGGCTAAGATTTTATCATACGCTTGAAGAGGCGTTGCCAGTATTACTGACCATATTGTGCCCACCGCATAGTTGCTCTTAGTCTCCCGTGGCGTTGAACCCCAAGTTGGCGCTGCATCTGTTCCGCCAGTCCTCGCGTATATTTCAACTACAATAAATATTTCAGAATCAGAAGTTCCTGAGATTACTGCTTGTCCTGCTCTCACAGGTACATCTATTGTGGGGGCATTAACCTTATCTTTTTCAAATCCTCCGCAGGTCTCACATAAATCGACCACAGAGGTAGGGCACTGATTTCCTACCAGATCAGTAAATGCGCAGGTTACACATCCACTATATTGCGGATCGTTATTATTAACACCTGCAACATCACCAATTTGACCACCCAATGCACACGTGGCGGAAACATTATTAACGGCTACAAACCGCAATCCGGTATTTACATTTATTCCGAAAATTGATGCCAGGTCTGCATATGGAACAAAGAAATCATAGAAATAATCAGGATCACCACACGTAACTTCATCTGCAATTGAAATTTGAAAGTTCGAATTGATTGAGTAGCTGCGCACGGGAGCAGGACAATTTTGAAGACCATCAATATTGTACAGATTAACCCCAGCGTTATTTCGTTTGATAAGCGTTATGTCAATTTCAAATCCGGGATTGTTGGGTGTTGAATTTGGATCATCCGCACCAAATAAACCATCAGTATCGAGTAGAATGGTCCAGGACTCTACGCTTGGGTTATCATCCCCCACCCGAAATCTGAAAATAAGATTGCCGCCCCCATCACGCACCGCATATACGGAGTGTCCTTTATTGTCAGGGGTAAGATCAGTGATACCACACAAGTTGCCAACATTGTCGCCCGACACATCTCCTCCAACTTGAGGAATACCAAACATGGTAATTTCAAACTCATCTACATAATAGCCATCATTAGAGAATCCGGAATTGGTCTTGGACACGAAACCATCCCGATTGGGATCCATGATGGTTGAACTGGCTGTTCTAATAATTTTACCCCGCTGACCAAACAGCGAAAGAGGTAAAATGCAACCCATGCAAAAGAGATATAAAGCGGCCGTTTTCAATTTATTATAGACTAATGACTACCGAAATATACTAATTAATTCTTTTCGCTAACTTCGCTTGTCCCAGTTTCAAAGACTTCAATCTCTGTTCTGCGGTTAACTTCCCTGCCCCCTTGCTCATCATCATTAGAAACGATCGGCCGCTCTTCGCCAAAACCCACAGCGCGCAAACGTTCTTGATCAACACCGCGTTGAATCAAAAAGTTGAGAACGGATTCAGCTCTCTTAGAAGATAAAGTTTTATTAGTTTGGTCATCACC
>JANOJH010000112.1:0-2703 GCA_031408135.1 Bdellovibrio sp.
ACCAGCCAGGGAGAATCAAAAAATGTTGCAACCAGAGCGGCTACGCAAACAGTCCTCGATGCTACTTTGGTCCAGAATCATACAGTTACAATTACCGGTTTACTGCCAAATACGCTTTACAGCGTTAAGGCGCTGTCAACAACCCCTGGTGGCCAGAGCGCTTTCAGCGACGAAAGAGCCTTTAGGACCCCTCGCTAGAAATTGCCCGAAAAAACTTAATATTCATTCTCAAACGGACGATAAGCAGACATAGACCCGCGAGGTAAAAATGCAAGGTTTTTTTTCAATTCGAACCAAGTTTCTTGGTGTGATGGCAGGTCTGCTGCTGGTTTGTATGTTTGTGTACCTGCTAATTGCCGTTGATGTTTTCAAAACGGATAAGACAACGCTGATTTTCGATCTTAATCGCAGTATGGTTTCGAATATTTCGGTCGAACTCGAAACTGAGTTTGTTGGCGTATCAGACAAATTCAGATTCTTTGCCTTGTTAGCCATCGATCCTTCTAAAAATCTCGTTAATGAAAATATTTTCGGCGAAAACTCTGATGTTGTATTTGCTTCAATATATCGTCGCAATCAAACTTTTCCCTTTCGCAATTTTACCCAGCAGAAATATCTGGAAACCTACGGACTTGATGCGGGTTTCTTTGAAAATACCCTGCATGCTAAACGTCCGTTGCCATTCGCGGAAATTCTGCGTAACGGCGAGTTTTTCTGGAATGCCAGCGTCGAAGGCGGCACGCCGCTGATCGGCTATGGCCGAAACGTTGTGATCGAAAACATCAAAGGCGCTGCGCTCGAGCACTTAACCGTTATCGGCTATATCAAACCCGACAAAATTCTTAAAGCGATTAATCTTGTGGAGCTCAGCGAAGTATTCGTTGTGGATCAAGCCGGTACGCTTCTGATTCATTCCAATTTTGAATGGATGAAAGAAGGTAAAAATTTCGGAACAAGCGCGCTTTTTGCGGCTGCGCAGAACGCAAAAACCAATTTGATTGTTGCTGAACTTAAAGACGAGTCCGGCGAATATCTCGGTGCGATTGCCAAGACTTATCACGACCGTGTGTATGTGCTTGCGAAAGCATCGAAGGAACATGCCTTTTCTGCGGTTTCAAAACTGGTTTCACGTTCGCTTTCCTTTGCATTGATCGTAATTACGATTTCGCTGCTTTTTGCGTTCTTACTTTCTAAATCCCTGACCGAGCCGATTTCAATTCTGGTCGAGGGCATGGAGCAGGTTTCCACCGGCGACCTCACAACACAGATCGAAGTGAATTCGAAAGATGAAACCCAGATGCTGGCAACTTCCTTTAATCGAATGATAAATGATTTGAAACAATCACGCGATGAACTGCAGGAAATCAACCGCGAGCTTGATAAAAAAGTGAAGGACCGCACCATTCAGCTGGAAATTCAGAATCTCGCTGTAAAAGAAGCACAGGAAGCTCTATTGAAAACGACTCGCTTGGCTTCGGCCGGAGAAACCGCCGGCCGGGCTGCGCACGAAGTTTTAAATCCGCTGACCGGAATCATTGCCCGCCTCACCGTTATCGAGAAAAAAATCCAGAGTCAGATCGAACCGCAGGTTAATTTACTAAAAGCTATTTCGGGCAGTTGGAAAGACGATCACAACAAGGGCGGCTTTGAAACTCTGGTAAAAAATTGGCAACAAAAATCCGAAGTCAATCCCGACTGGAATCTCTGGCAGGAAGATCTTAATAATCTTGATTACATAAAGGAAAATTTTGAATCGCTACTTGTCGCAATTAAAAATGATACCCGTTTTCTGCTGGATGAAAGCGGACGAATCAGCAAGATTATCGGCAGCATGCGCAAGTTAAGTAGTCTGAAATCCGACGTCAGAACCTACTCGGTTAAATCATTGTTGGTTAATTGCCGGAATATCATGGCCGATTTGTTTACCCAAGAAAATATTTTGATAACTGAAACTTATGACGTCGATGAAGATGAAGTTGACCTCGACCGCGATGAATTCATACAGGCCATTACCAATTTAATGCGAAATTCACTTCACGCCATGCTCAAATCCTCTAACAAAAGTCCGCCCAATCACAATTATGCCATGAGCATCAATACGGGGCACGAAAACGGACGCATTTACATCGAATTGATCGATAACGGTGCCGGCATTCAGCAAGACTATCAGAAAATGTTATTTGAGAAGCAATTCACCACGAAAAGTTCGGATGAGGGAACGGGCCTAGGCCTTGGAATTAGCCGACGATTCATCCGCGCACACGGCGGCGACATTGTTTTTATATCGTCAGTGCCGTTTAAAGCGACGATCTTTAAAATCTATCTGCCAGCAAAACACGGACAGCGCCATGCAAACAAGGGTGCGGCATGAGTAACTCAGGCAAAGCCACCAATTCTAGGCCGCCGATTTCGGTGATAAATCCGAGAATTTCAGGTTATGTCAATCAGTCTGAATTCGAACATAACTGCCGCGTGTTGGTCGTCGGCGAAGTTCCATTGTCGCAGAATGATCAGTTTGAAATCACCCAGGCCAAAACTTCAGATGAAGCCCTTCGTCATATAAAAGAATCAATTCTGGTTGCTACGCCATTTGCTCTGGCGGTTTTCGATGTCATATCAGGAAGCGAAAGTGCAACCATCGAACTCGTGCGCCAAATTCAACTGTTCGATCATAAGATCTACTCGGTTTTTCTGACTGAAAAC
>JANOJH010000126.1:0-1331 GCA_031408135.1 Bdellovibrio sp.
AATCATTCCATTTTCTGAATTAGTTTTTCTTTCTACCTTTACCGCCTCGTCAACTAAAAACCACTGATTTCCGATGAAGTTTATTGTAAACTCAAGCTACCTGCTAAAGCAGCTTTCTAATATCAACGGAGTGATCACCACAAATCCTGTTGTGCCCATTCTTGAAAATTTTCTATTTGAAATCGAAAAGAGCAATCTCACGGTAACTGCTTCTGATTTGCAGACGTCCATGATTACAGAGATTACTGTGGAATCAAAGGAAAAAGGAAATATTGCAGTGCCTGCCAGGATATTGCTTGATACTTTGAAGAACTTGCCCGATCAGCCGGTGACATTCTCTATTGATGAGTCTACCTACAGTATTGAGATCAGCTCAGACAATGGTCGGTATAAACTTTCAGGGGAAAATGCCACGGATTTTCCAAAGGTGCCTGCTGTTTCCAATGATTTTTCGGCTGCAGTTTCATCTGAAGTTCTGGCACGTGCCGTCAACAACACCATTTTTGCTACTAGTAATGATGAACTTCGCCCTGCCATGACAGGCGTATATGTTAATCTAACCGAGAAGAATGCCACTTTTGTTGCTACTGACGGACACAGATTGGTTAGGTATCGTAGAACAGACGTAAAATCAGAAAATGGTAACTCGATAATCATTCCGCGTAAAGCGCTGAACCTATTAAAGGCAACTTTACCATCTGAAAATACAGACGTGAGCATTGACTTCAACATGTCTAATGCTTTTTTCAAGTTTGGTAACATCCGCATGATTTGCCGTTTGATTGACGAGCGTTTCCCTGATTATGAAAATGTAATTCCGGCAAGCAGCACCATCAAGATGACTATTAACCGGCTTGATTTTCTTAGTTCGTTGAAGCGCATTTCCATTTATGCAAACAAGACTACTCATCAGGTTCGCTTGAAAATTACAGGTAGCGAACTTCAGGTTTCGGCTGAAGATCTTGATTTTTCCAATGAAGCAAATGAACGCCTTTCTTGCGAACATGAGGGCGAGGATATTGAAATTGGTTTCAATGCCAAGTTCATTGTAGAGATGTTGTCAAATTTGGACACTGACCAAATCAGATTGAATATGTCCGCTCCTAACAAAGCAGGTGTTATTACCCCGGCTGAAAAAGATAAAAATGAAGATATTCTTATGCTGGTCATGCCGGTTATGCTGAACCAGTATGTATAATTTTTTCTTTGCCTAAGCCTCTAAGCCTTGAAGCCCTTCGACTTGTCGAGGGGCTTTTTGTATTCATTGCTTGGATGATTTCATTTCTTGGATGATTTCATTTCTTTTGCAAAGGCACTTCTAAACAATCATT
>JANOJH010000168.1:0-24232 GCA_031408135.1 Bdellovibrio sp.
GAAAAAAGGTTATGATGTAAGTTCTAGGGTCTTTTTGCAAAGTCTAGGATATCATAACCTTTTTTCGAGTCAACGGTTACAGTGGCAGAGCCTATGTGGGTCCACCCCCAGAGGGGGTGGATTTAGACAGATGGATTAAATAACATAAAAACCCTCCCGATTGCTCGAGAGAGTTTTATGGGTGATACCTTAGTATCCCTGTTGCTTCTTACTATCATCACCGCTTTTTGGCTGTGGATCTGTTGGGAGATCTCCAGTTTTCCTGGTATCATCACCAGCTTTTGGTGGCTTAGCATCACCATTCATCTCTGCCCAATTTTTATTTTGTTTTGTATCATCACCAGATGTAGAGTTGTTGTTCGTAGTCATATAGAGAGGGGTTAGGATAAGGGCAATAGTACGTATCGGAGATTTTCTGATATATGTATGGTACGCTATGGCGGGATACGCATCATCTGTGGCTGTATCTCTTGTTCGCTGGATGGGGTAGTTGTATGCATAGTACAATTGTAGTTATTACTGTGTATCTAGGAATCGCGAGAGGCCGCTACCACTATATGGGAGAACCGATCAGATAAAATGACAAAAGGAAGACAATTCTAAAAATCGAGTGTGATACCAAAATATAGAATTGCTATCTCTACTAAAATCAGTACAATATATAAATGAATATTCGGGTCTCAGACACGAGAAGGTGAATGAGGTCGTTTGCATCTTTTGCAGGAACAATCCATACTATGAGTACATCCGAGAACCTATCAGGAGTACATACACTATGAGAACCACACAACTCTACTATAGAGTCTGATTTTGAACAATGAAAAAAATACTATGAGTGATTCTTGGACTCAGTGGATCACGTGCACATGGAAGACATGCTCAATCTCGCTATGGCATCGTGCCAGCGTGCCCTCACACATACCGGCACACACAAAGAGAGGCTGATCAAGATAGATATTCTCCTTCTCATGATGGAGATAGTGACACTCAGTAAGATAAAGCCTGAATGGGAACGAGAGCGATATTTTTATGAGGCGGTTGAGATCGCGAGATACTCACATAAGAAGGAGGATGAAGATTTCCTCGTGACTCCTCATGGGAAGCGCATCAAAGAAGCCTACTGTACATATATCGATCCAAAATTCGGTGAGAATTTTAACAATAAAGAATGCTGTGACTTCCTAGACCTCATGCGGTTCAGAATCACTACTGGGAGTGATAAGAAGATAGATCAACGGATGGATCAAGCAATGGATAATAAGAGTCATATTTCACCAAAAGATACTCCAAAAACTATCCTGGACAAACTCGAGGCAGTACTCGGTCCCGTCCGTCTGGTGATCATCGCGGCAGAGAGTGGAGATATCTGTATGCATCATCGCATAGATAGAGCCGAGGCAAAGTGTCTCCAGGAGAACTCACATGGCATCTACACAACTCGAGTGGAGGTATTCCACAAGGGGAAGATGTATCAGATACTCATCGATCGTGGGAGTCGAGAGCCTACTAGTATGTTCAACGACGATCAGAGAGAGAAGATCATAGAACCGATGCTCAAGAGCTACATCGAGAGGATGGAACATATATCTTTTGTCACGCATGCTGATCATAGTGCCTGTATACGCCAACACGAAGAAAAACAAAACATAGGAGAACCACGAGACTACAGTGCCTTCATAGAACGAGTCCTCTCGGACACTACTATCAAGGCAAATGAAGCAGAACTCGATACGTCCGAGGACTATGCACGCTCTATCGATATCGCTCGACTGATGATGTCATCCTCTCATGGCAAGACTCCTCCTGCGACAAGTGAGCTCTACGAACAGATGGATAGTATCCTGTGAGGCAGGATCAATAGGCGAGTATACAAGATGGTGACCTCTATCCTCCTCTCCCGCAACGAGACGATGCATGGGACTGGGTATCCGTTCTGATACAATCAGAAAACGATCTCCCTCGAAGCAAAACTCTATGCCATCATCAGAGCGTATGAGACACTCTATAGCATGCATCCGAAGCATCCTGAAAAAGTCATATCTACACTCGAGAACTGGTCATGAGGCTGATATCTCGATAAGAGACTTTTGTCTCTTTTTGTAGCGACTCTCGGGGAATCTCGTGAGGTGCCAGTACGAGAGAAGACGATCCTAACAGACTACCGTACCGAGAGATATGCACCACACAGAGAATGATGGGAGCAACTCATCACACTCACCGACGAGATAGAGCGACTCTATGACGAGTTCCGTGGCGTACGAGTGAGTACTTCTAGGCAGAAGGAACTCGTCAATGAGATAGGTGAAAAACGACAAAAGATACGCGAAATCGCTAGACTCGAGAACATCATCATCATCGAGCGTCATGAAGAAACTAAGAGTGATGTCATCCTTGGATCAGCGCCTTGAGATGCGTATGAGCCACTCACTCCTGAGGGCATAATCAAGGCCGAAGAAAAATGAAGAGTCTTCGAGAATGTCATCGTGCAGATATATGCAAGCCAGCTCCCGCGAGCTACAGAAACCGCGAAGATCGTATATCAGAAGGTGAATGGTTGTATAGGGAATTATCATCGATGTGCTCACATGCAGGTCATCGAGAGCTTGAATAATCCACCCAAGAACCGAGATGGACTATCTGTTAGCCTCGTCTCGAAGTTCATCAGTCTCTGAGATAGACAGAAGGATCTCGAGCAACTCGTACACGATATCGTCTCATCATCGAGACAGTCAACGCATCTCATCATCACACATGGTGATATCATCCGACATCTCCTCCTTTTGATCAGGCACTTATTTGACAGGGAACAGTTCATAGGGCTACGCGATCGCGTGGAACAAGAGATGGTGTATACATACTTGTTCCGGTGAGATCGGATCGTAGATTGGGATCTCCTCTTCTCTATCAGTGATTGGAAGGTGATGATCAAGATTATCAATACGCTCACTAGGAGAATATTCGGTGATATGTTCTACAAGAGAGGGAACAGACGGGTGAACCTCATCAGGCTACGAGATAAGTTCCTCGACTACATCGATGAGAAAAATGAAACCAGTCCAGAGAAAGTATGACAACTCATACAGGCACTCGATAAAGACGAGCTCACCGCACACTTCTCAGGGATACTGAGAACATGAGGGCTGATCAAGTAGACACAAAAAAGAACTCCTTTCGGAGTTCTTTTTATAAGAATTATGCATCGTGAGATGGACGTGGACGATCTGAGTACTCACGGCGAGGTGGGCGAGATGCACCATCGTTGCCGAATGCGTGACCTCCGTTCCCTCCACCCTGAGAACCACGATATCCAGATCCTCCGTCTCGTCCGCCCTGGTATCCGCCTCCTGAACCACCTGACGATGATCCACCGCGATATCCTCCACCAGAACTCGATCCACCACCTTGGTATCCTCCGCCTCCTTCGTCACGACGAGGAGATGAGTATCCTCCAGATCCTCCAGAACTCGATCCACCGCGGTACCCACCACCAGAACCACTTGACGATGATCCTCCGCGGTATCCTCCACCAGAACTCGATCCACCACCGTTACCACGGTAACCACCTCCTGATGATCCACCGCGTCCGCGATATCCACCACCTCCTGATCCTCCACGAGACTGCTCACGCTTGACTCGTGCGATCACGACACCATCAGCATCGACCTCGTTGATCTCGATCTTGTGCATGCGTTCGATACGCTGGAGCTGACGCTCTTCTTCACCAGAGACGAACATGATCGCATGACCATCTGCACCAGCGCGGCCTGTACGACCGATACGATGGATATATGCCTCTGGATCGTGTGGGACATGATAGTTCACTACGAGTCCGATATTGTTGAGGTTGAGTCCGCGAGACGCGACATCAGTACCGATGAATATACGAACCTTACCAGCCTTGAACGCTTCGATCGCGCGAACACGATCTCGTTGCATCATATCTCCGTTGATATAGGCTGCTGAGAATCCGTCACGATGGAGGTATCTCTCGAGTTCCTCTGTCTCGTGTTTGCGAGCGGTGAATATGATCACCTTGTGCTCAGGGAATCGTTCGAGTGTCTTTTTGAGAAGTGGGTACTTGTCACGAGTTCCGACGCGCATGAATACGTGATCGATCGTGTCTACAGTAGGAGTCTTGGAGAGGATGAGAGACTCATATCCACCCTTCATATTGTCATCGATGATCGATGTGATCTCGCGAGTATATGTCGCTGAGAACGTCATGACCTGCTCGAGTGCCTGGAGTTGTCCCCAGATCTCGACCACAGCACGAGAGAAGCCCATATCCATCATCTGATCGACCTCGTCGATGACGAGCATAGTGATCCCTGAGAGATCGATAGCACGGCGCTCGATCATATCAGCGAGACGACCTGGAGTCGCGACGATGACCTGTGGTCCGTCACGGAGTTGCTCGATCTGGCGACGGATCGGGAATCCACCGAACACAGCGAGAGACCCCATACGCATATCGCGAGAGATACCCATAACTTCTTCACGAGTCTGCATAGCGAGTTCGCGAGTTGGTTCGAGGATGAGGACCTGAGGCTTGCGCAGACGTGGGTCGATACGATTGAGAGCAGGTATGACAAAAGCAGCAGTCTTACCAGATCCAGTATTGGATTGGACGATGATGTTCTTGCCATCGAGGGCAAGAGGGATCACTTGTGCCTG
Organism: Bdellovibrio sp.; assembly: GCA_031408135.1. Taxonomy (GTDB): domain Bacteria; phylum Bdellovibrionota; class Bdellovibrionia; order Bdellovibrionales; family Bdellovibrionaceae; genus Pseudobdellovibrio. Next base: position 4,675 of record JANOJH010000168.1, read on the forward strand.
GACCTCAGTAGGTTCAGTGTAACCGAGCTTGGTTACAGCGGTGACGATCTCAGCACGGAGTGCTAGGTCAGAGAAAAGCATAGAAAAAATAGGTTATCCCACGAAAAAACTCGCGAGAAAGAAATTAAAGTACAATATCCGAATATCGGAAATATGTGAGAAACATTGGATATACACATGGAACCAGAGTACCGATGGGATAAGGAGTGAACTCCTATGACGGCGTATGGGTCTCTATTGCGGATAACGAGAGTGACTCTATATTTTCTTTTTACTATTCGAGAAAATATTTACAAGGGAAAGGGTCTCCAATACAGTATGGAAAACAGGTAGTAAATAGCTCCAGATATGGGAGAAGCGATCTATATAGGTATATACGGCTCCTCGGGAAAAGAAATTGTACGCGGAGTATAGGGGAAAGAGTAGGAAAGTCAAAAAGAAAATGAACTTCAACAACATAAAAAGATATCACTTGAGATTCAAGTTGCGAATAGTAAAAATATATGAATTATATTAATTGACTTTATACAATATATTCATATAAAGAAGTTATTAATTTCTAATATCATGCTATGACTACTTCTACAAATACACTAGAAGCATTAGTTGCTCTAGACCTTGCGTTTACTCAATCAATTCAGTGACTCACATGAAATCAACTCATCACTCTCAGAGGTGAATGGGATTCACAAAAGTCAGAAAAATGAGCAAATATATGAGTTATAGACGAACGTATTGCTACGATCAACTCTCGCCTTCCTATAGCCAATTTTCGGTGAATAAAGCTCCCTGAAGGTGGACTCGAGATACTCCCATGACTCAGGCTCATACATTCTGGAAAAGTTCGCAACACATTCGTACATGATGATAATCGTGATCATCTGATCATAGTAGCAACGGATCGCATATCTACTCATGATGTTGTTCATCAGAATGAGATACCTGGAAAATGAGAAGCCATAACAGCCGTCTCTGATTTTTGGTTTGCTACGTTCCGAGAAGATGCTGACACAAAACACATACCTTCGCAACGTGCACTCGATACAGATGGGATCGATGTAAAGCTACCATCTGTACTCAATTGATACGGTCTGGAATGAAGAACGAATACAGCACACAAACTCCGTGCATTCCCAATAGAGGCTATCGTGCGAGGTTTCCTCTATGGTTCAGCTCTGAAGGACTACAGTGCGCAGACTGGAAAACTCGGAACAGGAGAATATGTGGGTAAGTGACTCCAGAAGTGTAGTCAGTTTACTGAACCACTTTTTACACCGTCAACCAAGTGAGAGAAAGATATCAATATAGATTTCAATGACATGATTGATATATTAGAAAAGTGGCTCCTATCTGAATGAATACCTACATCTAAAAAGGATGCAAAAACACAAGCAAGGCGCTATGCAAAGCAAATTCGATCATATTCAATCAAACTCTATAAAACAGCCAATAAACACGCTCAAGCCAAGTGACTTACTCTCGGAGATACCAAGTTCGAGTTCGGACTGGATAAAAATGGACGAGTAACACTGATAGATGAGGTATGTACACCTGACTCCTCTCGCTATTGGTCTACAGCTTCGATTACTGCAGGAGCAGAACCAGAGCAATTCGATAAGCAGGCGGTACGTGATCACGTTATGTCAGAGTGGAAAAAAGATGGAGAAGTTGAGAGTAAACCGCCCAAAATAATACCTACAGCTATAATAGCAATTGCTCAAGCAAAATATGCGGCTATTCAGACAGGATTTTCCCTAGATCATAATAAAACAACTGCTCAAGTTACAGGTAATACAGAGAGTCTCATCTCAAAATAAAAGAAAACTTCCCGAAATATCGGGAAGTTTTTATATACGATTCTGCACCCACTCCTCCAGCTGTGCCACATCTGCGATCGTGAACTTGGTATTTTTCTCTATGCCATGGACTCTGATCCATACTGGGACGAGTCCGACCTCGCTCGTGCTGAGGTAGTCCTTGAGATCCAGGAGATCTGACTTGGTCCAGTAGGTAGGCACATCGATGAAGTAGTTGCTGGTTATTGGTGACTGGTGAGTAGCAGATTCGGATGTTTCTTCTTTTACCCCTGCGAAGTCACGGAACTGCGATATCGAGAAGCTCTTGAGCGCATCTTTGGCATTTGTTTTCTTCCCGAATCAGGCCCCTGGAGAGACAGATATCTCGTCACGATCAGTGTCGAAGCGGACACGACCATCCACGACGATGATACGATCCTCCTCGACCTTGGCCGCGTAGGTATCGTAGTCACGGGAGAATATAGTGAGTCGGAAGTCGAATCCTACACTCTCCACCTTCGCCAGGAGCATCATGCCACCCGTCTTGGTCTGGATCTTGCGTACCTCAGTGATGAGCCCGATCACCGTCGCAAAAAAGGAAGTATCCTCGACCTTGTCGACCTCCATGTGCTGGAGGACTTCTGCCTGACTCGGGATATAGACGTCCTCAGTATCATCGAGTGGAGGAGGGGAGTCGGTGTTTCCGTCATCGCGAGGCACGATCAGTTCCATGCCCTGTGTTTCAGATACCTGGATTGCTTCGGCGTTCGTCACAGATACAGACTCACTTCTCGCAATGACAGAAACCCCAGAGTCAGTAGATTCACTATCTCATAACTCATCACTCACTTCTATCTTCTCTTCCTTCTTCGCGATCCACTCATAGATCGCTCCGATATTCTTGGACTTCTGCTGGATGAAGTCTCTCACACCATCGAGCGGATGTCCTGAGACTGGATACCCGATCATCGCCTTCTCTCACTTCATACGATCCTCGAAGCTCATCGGCAGATCTGCAGATATGAGCTCGAAGTGCATACCATGACTCTCGGATTCTGTTCCCATCATGTCAAAAAGTCCTAATTGCGCAGTTTCGCGTTTAGACTCTATTTCCTTTAGGTATGCGGTCATCTTGGTCACACTCGCGAGCAGAGAATTGCGTTCACCGAATGCATCGAGTGCCCCTGAGTAGATGAGTGACTCGAGGGATTTCTTATTGATCGCACTGCCTCATGTCCGCTCGATGAAGTCCTCGATCGATGTGAACTTGCGTTCTGCCACGGCAGTACGGATAGCCGAGATCGGGCCGTCGCCGAGACCCTTGATCGCCTTGAGTCCGAATCGGATCGTCTCGTTATCGATGAAGGTGAAGTGGTGACGGGACTCGTTCACATCAGGAGGCATGATCCGCACATTCTTGGTACGAGCTTCTTCGATCTCCATCTTGATACGCTCCATATCTTCTTCGTCAGATACCATAAGTGCTACCATGAACTCTGTCGGATAGTACGTCTTCATATAGGCTGTCTGGTAGGCGATCATCGAGTAACAGGCGGCATGCGACTTGTTGAACCCGTATCCCGCGAACGGTTCGATGATCTCATCGAATATATATATTGCGAGATCCTCAGCATGTCCTTGTCGGATCGCCGCATCGATGAACTTACCTCGCTGTTCCATGAGGAGTTCGAGTTTCTTTTTACCTATGGCGCGCCTGAGGATATCCGCCTCCCCGAGAGAGAATCCAGCAAAGGCCTGCACGAGCTGCATGATCTGTTCCTGATAGACTGCGATACCGTAGGTCGGACGGAGAATCTCCTCCAGTGATGGATGAGGATACTCGACGATCTTGCGACCGAACTTCCGATCGATGAACTCTGGGATATATGCGAGTGGCCCAGGACGGTAGAGAGATACCATCGCGATCAGATCTTCGAACGATGACGGCTTCAGTTCCTTCAGATATCGGCGCATCCCCGCAGACTCGAACTGGAACACTCAGGTCATATCTCCTTCACCAAAAAGCGATAGAACTTTCGGATCTTCGAAGTCGATCTGCAGGAGGTCGATCTGTCGTCCATGCACCTCATCGACGATCTTCACTGCTCTGTTAAGGATCGCGAGGTTACGCAATCAGAGGAAGTCCATCTTCAGGAGTCAGAGTGCCTCCAGTGGTCCAGCGGAGAACTGAGTCACTGTAGTAGTTGGATCCTTCGGAGGGGGTTGGAGCGGACAGAAGTTCTTCATCGGTTCTGGCGCGATGATCACCGCACAGGCATGGACTCCGAGCTGACGGACGGTTCACTCCAGTTTCAGCGCGGCATCGATCACCTTGGTATAGTTCGGCTGTTCTTCGTATGCTTTTTTGAGTTCTGTAGATTCTTCGAGTGCCTCCTTCAGGGAGATACCCGGACGTCCAGGGATCAGCTTCGCAAAGTCATTCATATCTTGGAAGGGGATACCGAGCGCACGACCTGCATCCTTCACTGCTGCACGCGCTGCGAGGGTACCGAACGTACAGACCTGTGTGACATGGTCACGTCCGTACTTATCGCGAACATAGGTGAGAACCTTATCTCGGCCCTCATCAGAGAAGTCGACATCGATATCTGGCATGGATACACGGGCAGGATTCAGGAATCGCTCAAAAAGAAGCCCGTACCGAAGTGGGTCGATATCTGTAATCCCAGAGAGATAGGCAAGTATAGCTCCTGCTGCTGATCCACGCCCTGGTCCGACTGGAACTCCGTTGTTCTTCCCATAACGGATGAAGTCCGCCACGATACAGAAGTATCCGTTGAATCCCATCTGCTCCACCACGACGAGTTCGTACTCCAGACGACGGATGATCGATTGTTTCTCTGGAGTGAGAGATGCGATGAATCATTTTTTCTCCTCACTGTAGTATGACTCAGCGAGCGCATAGAGATCTTCGACTGACATAGCTGAGAGTTTCTTCTCATTTTTCTCTATTGCCATCTTTTGCAATACGATATCGCGCTCAGTTGGAGACAGGCCGAATCCATATCGAAAATCCAATCCTTCGATACACATAGTTCGTAGGAGCCACTCTTCCGTATTTTGGATTTTATAGTGTGTACTTTGAGTTTTGTAGAGTTCGTATCTCGCTCGCTCCTCTTCAGAGAGTGGGAAAGTCGGGATCTTGTATCCGCCATAGTCGATCTGGAGATCGATCATATCGGCGATCTTCTGCGTGTTCTCGTATGCCTTCGGCGCATAGACGAATATCTCCTCCATCTCACGAGATGATCGGATCGAGTAGTCGCCGTTCATGAGAGTGGGACGATCTGGATCATCGAGTGCACGGCCTGCGGCGACAGCAGACATCATATCCTGCACATCAGCATCATCAGGTGTGATATAGTAGGCATTGTTAGTGCCGACATATTCGTATCACTTTTCTCTCGATAGGCTCAGTATCGTCTCGTTGATCTTGGACTGCATAGACCTGTCTGGATGCTCCTGGATCTCTAGGAAGTAGTTCTCTATACCAAAAACTCCTCTATAATACTCGATACGCTCTATGATAAAAGAGTCGTCCTTGCCCGTGATGATATGCTGAGATATCTCTCCATACATCGATCCTGAGAGAGCTATGAGATCAGTATGGAACTGTTCTAGCAGGTCGAAATCGATACGCACACGCCCGTTATAATACCCCTCCAGTTGCGAGAGTGTCACGAGTTCGATGAGGTTCTTGTATCCAGCATAGTTCTTCGCGAGCAGCACGATCTCATAGGCCTCATTATCCTTGTCTCGATTCGCTCGTCACTTCTTCGATATCTGGAACTCGACCCCGATGATCGGCTTGATCCCGTTCTTCGTACAGGCCTCATAGAACTCGAACGCACCATACATATTGCCTACATCGGTGATCGCGATGGCACTCTGACCGAGTTCCTTCGCCCGCTTGGCGAGCCGCTCTGGATCACCGAGCGCCTGCTGGAAAGTATAGTGAGTATGGTTGTGGAGGTGGACGAATGACATGGGACGAGTATATGAAAAAGTAGCGAAAACACAAAAAAGAGTCGAAAATTTGCAAAAATAAAAAGAACGTGCTAGGATATATCCATACCTTATAACTTTTATCTATATGTGACTCTTCGACGACCTCCTCAAGAAGCCAACTGCAGCCTCTCAGAGCGATACATCTACAGCATCATGATCATGAACGAGTGGAACTCAAGGCGGAGGCAATCCTCCTGTAGACCCTCTCGCGAATATCACTCCCGTGGTACGCATAGAGAAGTCGAGTGAGGTCTCTATGATCACTGAGTCTCCTGCAGCTACGGCACCGAGTGCGCCTCCTCCAGCACCAGTGATCGCGACTGATGATATATCCAGTATAATCATCAACCGCGAACCATCTCCTGTAGCACCGATCATTATAGAAGAGACTCCATCTCTGATCACTCAGATAGAGGTCAGCGCTGCACCGCTCGTGACTGCTACTCATGTGAGCTCAGAGTCGATCGACCTAGGTAATCTCTTCGGTACAAGCACTCCTACTGATGTCTCTACATCAGAAGGAGTGCTTCCTGCTGCTCTCGAAGTAGAGACGATCGTCCCAGTCGCCGAAGAAGAAGAAGAAGAAGAAGAAGAAGAAGAAGAAGTTTCTGTTATCGACTTCACTCCTGTAGTAGTCGCAGTTGCAGAACCAGTTGAGTCATACGAACGGACATCAGACTTCATCGCTGGATCCATCGCGAAGATCGATACTATGATCACTCGTATCGGTATGTCTCATTCGGCGAAGCTCGGCGAAGCCCTCTGATACAAGACAGAGAAAGAAAAGTACACCACCCTCGAAGAGACCGCATACGCAGATGCGCAGAGTCTTGTCGAAGAGAAGGATCAGGCACTCACTATGCGAGCCTATTTCGTAGCACAGGGTTCTGCGGGATCTATTGCTCCAACTATGGCAAAAGTCGAAGAGAGCAACTCTGTCGAGACGACTCTCACAGAACTCGCAGTACAGAACGCGGTCACTGAGGCCGTGAAGCCAGCTAAGAAGACAAAAGCAAAAGTTGAAACAGAAGAAGAGATGATTGGCATTGTCGGAATCTAAGTATCTCCTGTAAAAATCCCAGAATCATGATTCTGGGATTTTTCTATTTTGTCTCTATTTCTTTTTACTTCTTCCGTTATGGTGAATTTTGAGTATCTGTTGTTCCTATTTTGCTTCTTTATTTTTGTGAGTTTTGATATTCTGTCGATGTAGTTTTCGTCAAAATTCCAAATGTTCCTGAGTTTGGAATTTTAGAAAACAAATCGGGAACAGAATACAAAACGAGCAAAGGAAAAAGAAGGACTTTTGGTACTTTTAGTCATAAAAGTACGGAAGGAAAAGGGAACGCTGGATTCCTGCCTCCGCAGGAATGACAGGAACTGAGAATAACAGAGCAAGATTTCTCGGTTCCTCCCGAGTACTCGGGATTCACTCGAAATGATATTGGAATGTATACCCTTGCGGTATAAAAACCAGGAACGCTGGATCCTTCGTCCCTCAGGATGACGGATACAAAAAAACTCCATCCCGAGTACTCGGGATGGAGTTTTTTTTTAATGAAAGAATCGAATACGATCTGCACTCGGGTGAGTGCGGAGCTTCTCGAGGGTCTTGGCCTCGATCTGGCGGACACGCTCACGAGTGACACCGAACTCCTTGCCTACTTCTTCGAGAGTATGCATATCACCTCCATCGAGACCGAACCGCATAACCACGATCTTCTTCTCACGAGGAGTGAGGAAGTCGAGCATCTCATAGAGGTTCTCCTTCAGGATCGCGAGGTTGGTTGCCTTCTCGGGAGTGAGGTACTTATCATCCTCGACGAAGTCACCGAGAGTCGTATCTTCTTCGCCACCGACAGGGGAGTCGAGAGAGAGTATATCCTGAGAGATACGCATGATCTGACGCACCTTGCGCACATCCATCTCGAGCTCCAGTGCGAGTTCCTCCATGAGTGGTTCGCGAGCGAGTTCCTGAGTGAGGCGACGGAATGTGTGGTTGAACTTGTTGATCGTCTCGACCATATGTACAGGGACGCGGATAGTACGAGCCTGATCAGCGATAGCACGAGTCACGCCTTGGCGGATCCACCATGTCGCATAGGTCGAGAACTTGAATCCTCGATCTGGATCGAACTTGTCTACTGCGCGGAAGAGTCCTACATTCCCTTCTTGGACGAGATCCAGGAGTCCGAGTCCACGACCCATATACTTCTTCGCGATCGAGACGACGAGACGGAGATTGGCTTCAGCGAGCTTCTTACGGGCATCTTGGTCTCCCTTCTGGATCAGGTGTCCGAGACGGACTTCTTCTGTCGCATCGATGAGAGGAAACCTGCCTATCTCGTTGAGGTACATGCGGATCGAGTCATCAGAGATCTCAGAGAGGTCGATATCTTGATTCTTTTTTCCTGCGTCCTTGAACATATCATCTCCATCGAGTGAGTCGACGAGTTCCACACCCATCTTCGCGAGACGAGAGAATACCTCATCCATGAACTCGATATCATCTCCTGGAGGGAGGGCCGTCATGACTTCATCATAGACGAGCTTACCTTCGGCTTTTCCTTTTTTGAACAGGAGGATCATCTTCTCTGGGAGTCCTTCGAGGAACTCTGGCGCGACAGTGACATCGAGGAACTTTTTGAGGTTTTTCTTGCGACGTTTATCAGTAAAAAAATCTTTTGGTGCCTTGTAGCCATCTTTTTTATCATCACCCTCTTCGCTGTCTTCATCATCATCGTCGGTGAAGTCATCGTCGAGGTCGAAGTCGTCCTCAGCTACATCGAAGTCATCATCAAAATCTCCCTTGATCACGAGATCATCATCGTTATCGTCACGAGATTCCTTCGCCACAGCGATATCGTCAGAGAGGATATCGTCTCTATATTTTTTGGATTCTGTTGATTTTTCTCTGGACTCTGTAGCCTTTTTCATAGGAAGTGGCTTCATCGGTTCGAGAGACGTGAGGTCATCGAGGTCTATAGCAGAGAGGTCGATGGCAGAGAGGTCGATCTCTTGGATCTGTGAGTCATCAGTTGGTTTTTTTGGTTTTGTTGCCATAGTGGGTGGTGAGTGAGGAAGGATCGGGTGATACCCTAATTCTTCGCGTTAAATGTTTTTTCTTTCATCACGATATCGCTATATATACGCAGATACTCAGAACTATTCGGGTCGATAGAGGCGAGGAGTTCCTCTTTTTCTACCTTGAGTAACGTGAGATGCAGTATACGCAACAGATCCCGAAATGCTCGCTGTATGAGCTCGGGATTGGCGCTCTGATGTTGTTCTTCGAGACGGAGATCGAGTATGCGGAGAGCTTCACTATCATCAGAATCTGTGTCCTGTGCGGTCGTGCGACCGAGAAGCGCTGCACCTTCGATATCCTCCAGATCGGAGATAGTATATCGAAATTCTCGGAAAAACAAGTCCAAAAAGTCATACCGATAAATATATCCTGCGATAAGATCGGGGATAGTGGGTTGAGTAGATGGTAGGTTGGCAAGTTGATTCGATGATTCGGGTCATGACGATGTGGATCCCGCTCTCTTTTTATCTCCAGATTCTTCTTCTCTTTTCTTCCTCGCGACTGTGAGTCGGATCTTCTTATACTCGGTATAGAGTGCATCCATACTCACTCCGAGTCCACGTGAGATCTCCTGGAGGTAAAAATCTACCTCAACCTGACTCCTGAGTCGGGCGATCACTTCGAGACATTTTTCGACGAGTTTCTTTTTTCCTACCAGGGTCGCGATATCATACTCACGTCCTCACTCACGCAGGTAAAAGTCTATCACCGAGAGTGCAGACTCACGCAGAGAGCGGAAGTCTCCACCACTCTTCGTATATTCGTCTGGATCCTTCCCATTCGGGATATGTATGATCTTGATCTCTATGTCTTCGTTCAGCAGATTCTCTATAGAGGAAAACGTGGCTTTTACTCCAGCATTATCGCTATCTAGTGCGAGATATATCGTTGTCGCGAATCTTCGCAATATACGAATATGCTCCTTGGTGAGAGCGGTTCCACTGATACCGACCGTGTTGTCGACTCCTGCTTGGTGGAGTGCGATCGTGTCCATCTGACCCTCCACGATATAGACCTCACCACTCTTGGAGATCGGTTGCTTCGCGAGATGCAGACCATAGAGGATCGAGCTCTTATCGAATATATGGGAAGCGGGGGAGTTCAGGTACTTCGGGAGACTATCATCCATGACACGTCCTGTGAATGCAACGGTATGCCCCATCGTGTTCGCTATCGGGAAGACGATACGTCCATAGAACTTGTCACGAGACTCACTGACGAAGAGCCCTGACTCGATGAGAAAGTTCGCATCAAACCCCTTCTCCCGCAATGCGTAGAGGAGATCTCGTGGCGACCCTGAGTATCAGAGCTGGAACTTATCTATCGTCTCCTTCGATATACCACGCTGGAGGAGATAGGTAAGGGCTCGTTCGTTCTCTGTATGGAACAATGCTCGATGATACCACTCAGTCGCCTCACGATAGAGTGCGTAGATATCTTTACCAGCCTCAGCCTTCTCCTTCGCGAAGTTCGTACTCATCTCTATCCCTGCCTCCTTCGCGAGGATAGACGCTGCCTCTCGGAAGTCGATCTTCTCGATCTCCATGAGGAAGTTGATCGGACCACCTCACTTACCACACGAGAAGCAGTGAGCGATGTTCTTCTGCGGAGAGATGACGAACGAGGCACTCTTCTCACTATGAAAAGGACAGAGTCACTTGTAATTGACTCCTGCCTTCTTGGTAGCGACGTACCGATTCACGATATCGAGGATCTGGACGCGGGATTCGATGTCTTGAGCAAGAGACAAGAGGGATAATAGTTAATAAGTAATAGTGAACAGTTCAGAAACAAGTATACAAGGACTATATATAAAAAATGATGAATTGCAAGGAATCGATCTATGCTCGTGTATTACCTATTCGTTATTCTTTTTTAGTTATTCCTTATCTAAAATCCACTCTGCAACTCCAACATTCTATTGTATATTCCTCACTTTGCAACGAGTTCTCTATGATTGCCTCTCTCAACTACTTCTCATCCCTCCAGAACTATGATATCATCAGCCTTGCGTACTGTCTGGAGTCTGTGTGCTACTATGATCACCGTACGATCTCGGAACAGTTCATCGAGTGCGATGGTGATCGCCTCTTCTGAGAAGCTATCGAGTGCAGAGGTAGGCTCATCCAGGAGTATGATCTCGGGATCCTTCAGGAATATCTTCGCTATAGCCAGCCTCTGCTTCTGTCCGCCACTCAAGCGGACTCATCGTTCTCAGATCTCAGTGTCGAGTCCATGTTCGAGTTCGAAGACGAAATCACAGTGGGCGAGTTTCAAGGCTTTGATGAGCTTCTCTTCGAGGAATGTGTCTGTGGTTTCCTTATTTTCCTGCTCCTTTTTGTCATTCCGCAGTGCAACGGAGGAATCCCTTTTTCATGCACTTAAGAGATTTTGGCTATTACTTTCTCATAATTGATTTTGAAAGGGATCTCTACGAGATGACAAAGGTACAACTGAAAGACTCGACACTGCACTCACGAGATTCTCCCTGATCGTCGCATCGAATACTCCTGGATCTTGTGTGAGGTATCCTATGTGAGGATAATATGTCCGTAGTGCTGTCTCATCGAGCTGATTCCCGAGTACTGAGATAGATCCACTCTCTGGATGGAGATATCCTGCTATCAGCTTCATGAGAGTTGTCTTACCACCTCCTGATGCTCCTACGAGTGCAGTCTTGCGTCCTCTCTTGATCGTGAGAGAGAAGTCCGAGAATACCTTGGTATCATTGTAACCGTATGAGATCGAGTTGATATCGATATCTTTTGGCTTCTTCGAGAAGGGGAGACCAGTGGAATATCCCTTCATAACTGGACCATCATCGAGTACTTCCCATAACTTCTCTATATCAGAGAAATCTTTGGTAAAGTTTTTGTAGAATTCAGTAGATTGTCCAAGAAAATTCTCAAATACTATCACCATAGCCAATATAGAGGCAAACTCTGCTATCGTGAAAGTTCAATTTATTACGCCATATCAGACTACAATAAGAGCAAAAATCCTTATTCATCCAGTAAAGACTCGAAGTAGATTGAATATAATGAATAACGTCCTATTAATCAGATTATTTGCACTTGCAATTATATCTGTAGATTCCATGATTCCCTGGAGAGAATCTTTTAGTCCATCATTCTGTATGAGCTCATTTCTCGACATGATAACTCGTACGAGTTTGCGCGTGAGTTCAGGTTTTTCATCTCTCCGTATTTGTCTATACTTTCGAGCAAAAGAATCAAGCCATACAACGATTCAGTGCAAAACAATAAGTCATACTATAATAATAATTCCATAAAGAAAACTTGTCATGAAAATGAGTCATAACATAAATCCTCATGTGAGAGCAATCTTCGCAACTTGCTGAAGAAGCATTGTACTTGACTCAACCCACTGTGTTCTTCCAGTAGTGAAGATACTGAGCAATTTCCCAGTACCGAGAGACTCTACATAGTTATTATCGAGGGTGATTATTTTTGGAATATATTTGTTATAGATATATCTCTCCAGATCATGATAGAGGTATGGCCAATCAATCTTTCTTATAGAATAAGCAATAACTATATATACAGGAAGGTATACCGCAAATATCCATATATACTTCTCAAGAAGGGCTGCATTTCAATGTTGTGTGGCATCGAGTGCAAGTTTAATAATATACACTCATGCAAGCGCATCGATAGCCCACGTACTGAACTTCAGAATCGACAAAAAAGCAAATAGCTTATTGTGCATGAGTGGCTCGAAAAATCGTCTCGCCTTTTGAGAAAATGTCATAGTTGGATTTTTCATGCTAAAACTATTACTTATGAGTTATTCCTTTTTATCTATTATTTTTCCTCTTTCCTGATGATGAACTCTATATTGTCGATGTTGGATGAGACGGTTGATATCCAAAATGGGGAGAATGTCATCTCGACTTCCTTCACATGTCCGTCTTCCTTGAGTCTGGCGATGGCATCCTGCACTCCTAGTCCTGCGATGAGGAGCTTCATGTGACGAGTGAGCTCATTCGCTGCGTTCTCGAAGTCGTATGTCACACTGGCGGTCATCTCCATAGTCGCCTTGATCCGAGAGTTATCCTCAGCGCGAGAGACGATATTGCTCATGCGCAGAGTCTCTGTATGGATCGCGATCTCCTTATCCGTACCCTGGAGGAGTCCTTCGCGGAAGATGGCGGTCAGATACTCAACTGTTGCCTGGTGATCATAGACGATCGCTCGCACCGTGACGTTCCCACGCAGTACTATCTCGTTCGCGATATCGCCGTACTTCTGTCCCGATGCGACTCCCAGTGTTTCTCCGGTGAACGTGATCCCGTCACCCATGAGGAGAGCATAGTCTTCACCTGAGTTTTTTTTGTTATTATCGAGCTCTTTCTGGAGCTCATCACGAGCGATACGCAGGAGCTGTTCATGCAGTATTCACTCGAACTTCTTCACCTCCACTTCTGTGACGACATGTACCTTCGGATCTTGCCCTCCAGTGAAGTCTGCTTTTGCCTTGGCGTAGACTTTGTCGCGGTTGAACTTGAGTCCTGGGATCGTGAGATCGACTCCAGCCTTGATATTGCCACGTTCTCCGATCACTCGTCCTGCCTCATCGCTCGGATCGGCCGTAACCGATACTTCTATACGTCCGATCTCGGTGATCCCGTTGATTGTGCGAGATGGAGGAACATTGACCCAGTTCTGCGTGCGGAATACCTCCGCGTTCTCCGTGACGATACGCGTCTGGGGCTTTAGTGCTTGCTCAGTCGTGAGTTCGTTATAGATAGTGACGACACCTCCGGCACTTGCCGTCGAGTTGGGATCGATCGTATCGAGAGTGAACTGCATCTCATGCGTCACTGGGATCGACATGATCTTCTGCGTGATGATGTTGCGTGCGCTCTGGAGCTCTGACCCACTATTACCACCCGCGAGTGCGTATATGATATTCGAGCTTACCGGCTTGATCTGGATCTGTGGAGCGATGGATACGTACGTCTTCGACACTGCGAAGTGGAAGATAAAAAGAAGCAGCGTAATGGACACGATGAGTCCACCGATCATGAGAACCATATTCGGTGATGATTCACGGAAGTGGAGTATACGTTCTTTTTTACGAGTGAGGAACTTCGCGAATAAGATAAAATACAGATATGATGCACCTCGGCGGATCTCATACCACAGATATTGGAACATGGTCATGTTGTGCGCGAGGAGATTTTTTTTCTCATATTCTCGCTCGAACTCAGCGAATGTCCCCTTGAGTTCTGCCTGGATACCGATCGACTTCGCCATCGCCATCTCAGATTCTTCCTCTACGATCAGGATGATCTCATCAGAGTGGAACCGTCGACTCAGCACGAAGAAAAAATCTCGAGACAACGGAAATCCAGTCTCTGTGAGATCGATATAGAGTATCCCTGTATGCTTCGCGAGTTCTGCTTTGATAAGAGAGAGGACTGAGATCTGAGGAGTATCTTTGGAGATTTTGAGGATGTTTTTGCTGTTATTCATAGTTGTAGAGGACATAACGGAGGATGCGAACGAGGGGATCTTTTTTGACCATGAGGAGCTCTGTGGCGATCTCGGCGAGTCCGTGCGTGACGACCATATCCGTCTCACACTCGAGTATATCTGCGAATCTGAGTGTGCGCAGACGAGTAGGATACTCATGCGAGAGCATCGTGGTAAAGCTCTCATATATATCCTCCGACTCGAACAGAGCTCCATGACAGAACACATGATCAAAAGAAAAACCAGGAGCACTCGACGAGAGGAACGCGCGCAGCGTATCCATGATATATGCAAAAAAGTCCTCTACACATGGCAGGCGAACTTCTCGATATTCGCTACTCGAGAGCATGTGCTCGATCTGGAGGAGTGTGAGCTCGGGATGTGCATGTCCGATGAGGTCCATGAGCATCTGTGAGCCAAGAGGAAAAGTCTCCAATGCGACTACACTATTATCGGATATGCATGTGATCGTCGTATGCAGGAGTCCGATATCGAGGATACAGGCTCCGATATCGACATAGTTCTCCTTCTCTAGGAGCTTCGGGAAGATGAGTGGGGTCGGGATGAGAGATATGATATTCTTCCCGATATGAGAGGCGACCGAGCGGATCACGTTGAACTCACTCGCTGGAGCGAAGAGGTTCAGTATAGAGAGTCGCACCTTCGTCCCCGTGAATCCGATCGGATTCGACACAGACTTGCCATCGATCTCGATCGCAGTGATAGTCGAGGAGACCAACTTCAGATCGTCATGTACGATACCGAACGCGGTACGGGCTCGCTCTCGTACCCGGTCAAAAGAATCCTTCTCCACCTTCTTCACCATGATATCCACCTCATGCATACTGATAGGCGTTCCTCACTTGCGCACATACTGTGTCGTGATCTGATCTGATATGAACTGGCTCGATGAGAAGGCGAGGATGACGTCTTTCGGGATGGTATCGACTTTTTGCGAAGCCTGGATCATAGAACGCTCGATCGAGAGGGAGACTCCTCGCATATCTGCGATGGCTCAGGCGATCATGTTCTTGCGGTTCTGTCGTATAGAAGAGAACCCGAGCAACACAGGATCAAGTGACTCGATCGTGTAGACGCCAGTACGCACTCTGTATGATCCGATATCTACCGCGAGGAACCTATCATAGTCGTGTATATGTGAGAGGTGGAATGCCATAGTGTATTTGCCGGAGAATATACGTATTTTCAGGGGAAAAGCAATGATTTTGGTTCTAATATTTGCAAAATAAAAATGAATGAGCTACTATAGAAGTATGTACAAGAAAAGTTCACCATCTCGTCTCTCATATGCCTTCACCATACTCGCATGGGTGATCATCGTGTCATCGATCATCATCGTGTTCGAGCAGGTGAGTGGGATGAAGAACTGGGGCGCAGGAACACGCACCCGTATAGACACACTAGAGATCATCCTCGTGAACCTCTCTATCGCAGCGCTCATCGCGAGTATCATCGCATGGGTATTCCGTGAGATACGTCATACTGGCGCGATAGAGAACGTGATCGTGAGACGATTCCTCCCGATCATCCACTTCGCTATCACGGCAACCGTGTGGATCAGTATCATGTTCCATATACTCGAGTCACTCGCAGTCGATACTCGCTCTATCCTCACAGGAGCTGGGATCGGATGAGTCATCCTCGCGCTCGCCGCGAAGGATATCATGACCAACCTCTTCGGTTCGCTCTCTATCCTCCTGGGTCGAGTATTCGACATCGGAGAGAGCATCCGTATGCGCAGTGCACGCGGGACATACGAGGGTCTCGTGGAGGAGATCACACTCAACTACACCCGTCTCACGGGTATCTCTGGTGAAGTTGTCTATATCCCGAACCGCACGATCTATACAGAGACAGTCGAGAACCTATCGCGACGCCGATTCGAGACGTATACATATCTCATCCCATTCTCGAAGAACGAGAGCACAGGCCGAGATATCAAGGAGCGCATGCGCATCATAGAGGGCAAACTCTCTGAATACGATCCACTCTCGATCGTCTGGGAGTGCGAGAATCCGAACGCAGGGGACTACCTCTATCGTGTCAGTGTGCAGTTCCCAGAAGCAAGTGAGTCGATCGATCGCGAGATACGCATGTACCTGACGGAACATATATTCCGAGGGTAGAACTGCCAGTGATGGCGGTTTTTTTTGCCTTTTTTCTGTATTTTTCTATACTTCTCTCGAGTTTCATAGTTCCGATTTTTCACTATTACTTATTAACTCTTACCGAACGTGTCCAACCTCTTCTTCATCCTCGGTTCTCTCATCGCATCGTTTTTGCTGACTTTTGTTATCATGCCATACGGTATCGGACTGCTCACACGGCTGAAGATGGGCAAGCAGATACGCGAGGAGGGACTCATGGGCAAGGCGATCGAGTTCGCGAAGCTGCATGAAGGGAAGCGCGGAACGCCGACGATGGGTGGGATATTTGTCATCGTGACTGTTATCATACTCACGATCCTCTCTATCATAGTGAACGCCATATGACCATGGACGGAGAGTATGTTCGGATGGAGTATCAGCCATACGCTCTGGAACCGCCAAGAGACCTACATCGTCATGTTCACCCTCCTGAGCGTCGGAGCGATCGGGCTCGTCGATGATATCCTCAATATCCGTGGCATCGGCAAGACCAAGTGACTCTCTGCTCGTGTGAAGACGATCTTCTTGGTGATATTCGGATCCCTTGGTGCATATTGGTTCTATGCCAAGCTCGGATACTCATCTATCCATATCCCATTCTTCGGGATGGTCGATCTCTGATATGCATATATCCCACTTTTTGTCCTCATACTCTACTCAGGAGCCAACTCAGTCAACATCACCGATGGACTCGACGGACTCGCGGGCGGACTCCTCTTGTTCCAGTACGCAGCGTATGGATTCATCACGTATAGCATGGGACTCTATATCTTATCTGCCTTCTGTCTCATCATCGCTGGAGCACTCATGGCGTTCCTCTGGTTCAACATCCACCCAGCACGCGTCTTCATGGGAGATATCGGCTCGCTATCACTCGGTGCGACCCTTGCCGTCATAGCCATGATGACTGACACACTCCTCGGATTCATCGTGATGAGCGCTATATTCATATTCGAGACGCTCTCTGTGATCATTCAGCTCGTGAGCAAGAAGTTCCGCAATGGCAAAAAAATATTCCGCATCGCACCATTCCACCATCATCTCGAAGCGATCGGTTGGCACGAAGTGACTGTGGTTATGCGTCTGTGGCTGATCGGGATGGTCCTCGCAGTCGTCGGGACGATGATCACAGTGATACGCTAAGTCGCACACATATTGTGTTCAGTGTAGAGAGTAAACTTCCGCATCAGAGAGCCATTTCCGCATCAGAGAGCGGAAACTCAGAATCAGAGACTAATCCTTTGTTATACTAGAAAAAATCACTATTGACACAGGATCCGATCTAGAAAATGAGAAAAAAATATTGCAATTCTTTTTCGTCTGTCTATAATCAGTTCTGTCCTTTATTTCTTAACTTTTTCCACTATGAAGAAGCAGGACTTTATCAAGGCTGTTGCCGCTAAGGCAGGTCTCTCTCAGGATGCAGTTTCAAAGGCTCTCGCCGCTCAGATCGAAGTTATCACTAAGTCACTCAAAAAGGGTGAGGAGGTTAACGTTACTGGTTTCGGTGCTTGGAAGGTATCTCACCGTGCAGCTCGCAATGGTGTTAACCCTAAGACAGGCGAAAAGATCAAGATCGCCGCTATGAAGACTCCAGTCTTCCGCGCTGGTAAGACTCTTAAGGAATCAGTTCGCTAGTCGAACCCCTATAAGGATCCCCTCGAGTAATCGGGGGGATTTTTCATATCATATTTTTGCTTTTTCTCGCTCTATCGGGTATACTGATGACAACTATTATCCATGATAACAATCGATATATCTCATCTCGACGGAGAGCGTGCAACAGCAGAACTCCGCACAATCGCCGATAACAATACAATTATCGAGTGTCAGATCGACTTCGGTGCAGATCACACTCAGTCCAAGATTATACGGGATTTTGTCGGATATATATTCGACAAGTATCATGTGGACCCTACCTGGCGTGGACGATTCGTCCTCATCACTGACGAGCTCGTGAACAACGCGATCGAGCATGGGAGTGCGGCAGGCGATCTCGACTCTTGTATCATACGGGCCAGCGAAGATGAAAAAAAAGACTTCTCCATAACACTAGAAGTACATGATACAGGAAGAGGTAAGGACTCCAAAGATGCCACACACATGGAGGATATCAAGAATCAAAAACTCGAAGAACACAATGCAGATGGTGTACACATGGAGAAGCGGGGCAGGGGACTGTTCTACATCACGGAGAAGCTCGTCGATCGCCTCTCTTTCTCTGAGAGTATCCATGGAGGCCTCGCGGTGAAGATAGAGAAAAATATAGCAAGTGTGAAATAAATCAATATATCTCCAATATACATAACTCTGAAAACTATGGTAAAGAAAAATCCACTCACCGATGCACAAGCAAACAAACTCTATGATACAGTGGAGGCACTTGGGATTGCATATATACCACATAAGCTAATTGCCAAATGAGCCCAAGAGGTACAAAAATTACTCGATAAAAAGGAGGTAGAACCTCTTCCATGCGAAGAAATAGAGATAAAAAACTTCTTGAGTAATCCTGAGGCAGGTTTGCAGAATATAATATGAGTAACAGTCAATCGATGAACTACCATGAGATACGAAGAGTCCTTAGTTTATTTCAAAAAATCACTCAAAAATTATAACAAAAGCAAAATATGAACACCATTATATGTCTCGTATAATATTGGGATCACCTATATGAATCTTGAAAAATATAGTGAAGCTATACCATTTTTAGAGAAAGTACTGATTCATGATGCTTTGCCTGATGATATGCGATCAACAATAACATACTACTTAGGAAAATGTCATTATGGATGCCTGAATTTTAGCCCAGCACTTCGTTTATTTTCAGAAGTTTTAAGGGTAAATAGAAAAAATAGTGTGCTACTTTTGGTTCCTAAAAGTGATCCAAAGTGCTATAAATGACTCTAATCTCTTTGGGCTGAGTCACTTATGTTCTTTGATTCATTCTTCTGCAAATACTCAGAAATATCACTCTAA
>JANOJH010000198.1:0-1051 GCA_031408135.1 Bdellovibrio sp.
CTACAAAGTATAAAAAGATAGTCTGAAAGACGGTTGAGATATTTTAAAACCAGTGAGTCAACTTTTTCCTGTTGATCAAGGGCAATAACCAATCGCTCAGCTCTTCTGCAAACAGTGCGGGCAACGTGGCCAAAGGAAACAGAAACATGCCCGCCTGGTAAAACGAAAGATTTCATTGGGGGCAATTGCGAATCCATTCCATCAATTTGTTTTTCCAGAAAGGTGACGTCACCGTCTTGAAGCATTGGGATTTTTACTTTGGTGTTGCCCGGCTCTGTTGCGAGAATCGATCCTACTGTGAACAATCGATCTTGTATTTCTACCAAAACTTCGTTCCTTTTTTTATTCACATCCTGATCGCGGAGTAAACCAATATAAGAGTTCAGTTCATCAACGGTTCCATAGACATCGATACGAAGATCTGATTTTGAAACGCGTTTCCCTCCGAATAGCGAAGTCGTTCCCTGATCGCCAGTTTTAGTGTAGATTTTCATAGGTCAAACTTATAAATCTTTGGGAAAAATATGTTCAAATAGAGGAAAACAAGAAATATGAAATAAGGGCATCTCTTCCATATATTCTATTCAAACAATTCAAGTTGTGAAGGCAGCAGCTGAAAAGTCTTCCGATGAAAAGGTGTAATGCCCAATCCCCTAATGCCATCTCTATGTTCTATTGTGGGATAGCCAACATTGGTATTCCATCCATACCCGGGAAATTGAATCGACAATTTTGACATCAGCTCATCCCGATATGTTTTTGCTAGTACAGAGGCAGCTGCAATGGAAAGATACTTTCCATCACCTTTTATGACACATTCGTGCAACAACCCAGGGTAAGGGTTGAACCGATTTCCATCAATCAACAAAAACTCAGGACGGGTATTTAATTTATCCAAGGCAAGATGCATGGCTTTGAAAGAGGCATTCAAAATATTAATCTTATCAATCTCCTCATTGCTCACTTCTGCAACTGCCCAGTCTAACGCATCGCGCTTAATATCCATTTCCAAAAGCTCACGCTCCTCTTTTACCAATTGCTTAGAATCATT
>JANOJH010000215.1:0-7642 GCA_031408135.1 Bdellovibrio sp.
TTTTTCACTTAGGTTATATAAAGTCCATGACTTTAAAGGATTGCGTAGTGCCCATAATAAACTTGAATCAGATGAATCCAAACTAACCTCACATCTAAAGCTACCGCCATGTATTGTCACTGTCAAAATTATATACAACCCAAAGGCAATATATTGCTGTTTA
Source organism: Bdellovibrio sp. (assembly GCA_031408135.1). Lineage (GTDB taxonomy): Bacteria > Bdellovibrionota > Bdellovibrionia > Bdellovibrionales > Bdellovibrionaceae > Pseudobdellovibrio. Next base: position 164 of record JANOJH010000215.1, read on the forward strand.
GATAGGTTTAAGTCTTGCTCTTAATAAAGGTACCCCATGGCGGCTAGGACTCCCCCCCCCAAACCTGGCCGTCTTTTTTTTTCTCTTTTCACCCAAATAAAGTTAATCTGATCTTCGATGAAATTATTCTGGTATTTTCTGGTTTCCATTCTGATAGGCAGTTCGGTATTTGCCGATTTTCATATTGTTCTCGATCCGGGTCACGGTGGCAACGATATGGGTGCCACCCGCGATGCGTTTGTTGAGGCAAAAATTGTGTTACAAATCGCTACTCGTGTGAAACAGCAATTGGATCTGCATCCCGGTTTAAAAACCACGCTGACCCGCGCAGACGATTCGGGCCTTTCGCTGAAAAACCGCGTTGTCCTTGCCAACAATTTACAGGCTGATCTTTTTGTTAGTCTGCATGCGAATACCTCGAGTTCAGAATACGTCAACGGAATGGAGTTTTATTTTAATTCTCCGGCACCGGTCACGGCTGCCGAAGCTAAAACTGGTGAAAGCCCGCTGCCAATTTCGAACAGCGAAGTGATTGAAAAAATAAAAACAGATTTTCGTTATTATGAAAAGACCGAAAAAAGTCTGATGCTCACCCGGTCCTTCAGGGAAAAATCCACGGAATCAGATCAGAAAAGCATCATCAGACGCGCCCCGTTTTATGTAATCGACCACACCACAATGCCTTCGATACTGATCGAATTGGGGTTTATTTCTAACCGACGTGAAGCAAAGAAACTGACTTCACAAAGTTACCAGGATGAAATGGCCCGCCTTCTTACTTCGGCCATTCTGAAATATAAAGAAAAGAGTGACAAATTGTCTACGTTGTAAGAGATATAAGTCATGAAAAGATTTGATTCCCGCCCTACAAACCAGTTGCGAAATATTAAAATCACACCGCATGTTCTCGACTACGCCGAAGGTTCGGTTATGGTTGAGTTCGGAAAAACCCGCGTGTTGTGTTCAGCCAGTTATGAATCGAAGGGCCCTTCGTGGCTGCAGGGTTCAGGTGCCGGCTGGGTAACTGCTGAATATGGAATGTTACCCCGTTCTACTCACACACGCATCAAACGCGAAAAATCACAGACCGGTGGCCGTACGCAGGAAATCTCAAGACTGGTCGGCAGATCCTTACGTTCGTGCGTAGACTTAAAAGCGCTCGGCGAAAAGCAGATTACAATCGATTGCGATGTGATTAATGCCGACGGCGGCACTCGCACAGCCGCCGTAACCGGCGGTTTTGTGGCTTTAGCAATCGCACTTAAAAAACTGAAAGACCTTTCCGAAATTAAAACTTTTCCATTGAAGCATTATATTTCGGCAATCTCGGTCGGACTGCATGAACAAAACAACCTGGTCACGCCGATTCTGGATTTAAATTACGAAGAAGATTCTGAAATCGGTACCGATATGAATTTTGTCATGACCGACAAAAATGATTTTATCGAAATTCAGGGCACGGCTGAAGAAGGCACTTTTACTAAACAACAATTACTTGAAATGATGTCGCTTGCCGAAATCGGCTGCCAGAATTTATTTCTGGAGCAAGAAAAAATCATCGGTGCATTTTTTCCATTGAAAAGATAACGATGGAATTGTGGATCGCGACCGGTAACAAAGGCAAGCTCGACGAATACAGGTTAACTCTGGCAAAAGTTCCTGAATTGAAAGTCTATTCACAGGCCGATCTGCCGTATTTTACGCCGCGGCCGGAAGACGGGAAAACATTTCTCGACAATGCCAGAATAAAAGCCAAATCGGTTAAAGCCCTGAAATCAGAGCACTTCATCCTTGGTGAAGATGCCGGCCTCGAAGTCGAAGGCCTTAATAATCTTCCGGGAATCCATACTGCACGCTATGCGGGACCCCATGCCCGCGATTCTGAAAATATAGCTAAACTTCTGAAAATGGTTCAGATGCGTACGAGTACAAACCGAAATGCCTGCTTTAAATGTGTCACCGTTGTACTGACTCCGCAAAACGAAGAGTGGGTTTTTGAGGGCATACTAAAAGGCCAGATCAGCTCAAAAGCCATTGGCGCGCTCGGTTTCGGCTACGATCCGGTTTTTATTCCTGAAGGTGAAACAAAAACCTTGGCTGAACTCGGGCCCGGTTACAAAATCCAGAAATCGCACAGGGCAATTGCGCTGGCGCAATTTATGGCAAAGCTCAAAGACGCTGCACTGATTTCCTGAATCTTCATAGTGACACCCTCTCGGCTTGCTGGTAGTTTTCTTAACAACTTATCAGCAAATACTTAAAGAGGTTTTATGTCGTCGCTCTCGAACTTAAAAATCTTTGCCGGAAATTCAACAAAACATTTAGCAACTGAAGTTTCGCGTTTAATGGGAGTACCCCTCGGACAGAGCCAGGTGAATTCTTTTGCCGATGGCGAAACCCAGGTTGAAATCAAAGAGAGTGTACGCGGAAAACACGTCTTCATCATTCACAGCACCTGTTCACCGGTGAATCAGAACTACATTGAACTTTTTATTATGCTCGATGCGCTGAAACGGGCCTCATCAGCTTCAGTTACGGCGCTCATCCCTTATTACGGTTATGCCCGCCAGGACCGCAAGGTTGCGCCCCGTGCCCCGATTTCCGCAAAATGTATGGCCGATCTGCTGACCACAGCTGGCGCCAACCGGGTGGTTTCGGTTGATCTGCATGCCGCTCAGATTCAGGGCTTCTTCAACTGCCCTTTTGATCACTTATTTGCAACCCCGACTTTAGCTCGTGCCTTCAAAGAACAAATCGGTGTAGGCGATGATATTGTCACAGTGAGTCCAGACGCCGGCGGCGTTGAACGGGCCCGTGCTTTTGCCAAGAGAATTGATTCAAGCCTTGCGATTATCGACAAAAGGAGATCCGGCCCGAACGAAGCTCAGGCTATGCACCTGATCGGGGATGTTGCCGGTAAAACGGCGGTAATTGTTGATGATATGATCGATACGGCCGGCACCTTAACACAAGCTGTTGACAGCCTACTTAAAAATGGGGCAAAACGAGTGTTCGCCATTGCTACACACCCCGTCCTTTCAGGACCTGCCATCAGCAGAATTCATGAAAGTCGGATCGAGAAGGTTTTTGTTACTGATACAATCCCTTTAAGTGAAGCCGCGATTGCCAGCGGTAAGATCAAGGTCATTTCAGTGGCCCCGGTTCTAGCCGAAGCAATAAAACGAATTCACGACCATGATTCCGTGAGTTCATTATTTGATTAGTTTTAGATATTAGTTTGAGTACGTTAAACAAAAGACAATGGCCTCAGACCGGAACATGGTGTTCGGGTTTGGAGGAAGTAGTCAGGAGAAAAAATGAAACAAAGAATTGAATTGTCAGTAGAAGCAAGAACAACCGGACGCGCAGAAGCCCGCGAACTACGAGTTAACAAAATGGTTCCCGGAGTGATCTACGGCGCTATCGAAAACGCGCACATTTCCCTGCATGTAAATGACATTCTTAAATACAACTCTCGTGCTTACGAAAATGCTCTCTTAAATATTAAAAGTACCGACTCAAAGTTAAACGGCAAAGTGGCGCTGATCAAATCGGTTTACGTTCATCCGTTAACCCGCAGACCCGAACACGTCGATTTATTCGCACTTGATATGACTAAACAGGTCCGCGTATCTGTTGAAATCCGACTTGAAGGTAAAGCGATCGGTCTTGCTGAAGGCGGACTTCTCAATATCGTGGCTCGTCAGGTTGAAGTTGAATGTTTACCGACGGAAATCCCGGATTTCATCGTTGCAGATGTCTCTAACCTCGGCGTGGGTGATTCTATCCATGCATCTGAACTGACAATCCCTGCAGGCGTTAAGATGATTTCACGTCCTGAATTGACGATCGCAGCAGTTGTTGAGCAGGCAGAAGAAGAAGCAGCAACTACTCCGGCAGCGGGCGCAGCAACTCCAGCAGCAGGTGCCGCGGCTCCGACAGCAACTCCGGCAGCAGGCGCGAAAGCTCCAGCGGCAGCGAAAGCTCCGGCAGCAGGCGCGAAAGCTCCAGCGGCAGCGAAAGCTCCGGCAGCAAAAAAGTAATTTAATAATTTTTAGAAAACTTAAAGGCGGAATATTTCCGCCTTTTTTTTTGCGTGAAAACGCAGGGTAAAAAACCACCATCATGTTTTTAGTCGTAGGTCTTGGAAATCCCGGAAATAAATACGCAATGAACCGTCATAATATCGGCTTCATGGCCTGTGATTACTGGCTGAAATCCTTAAATGGCGCAGATTACCGCGATGAACACAAAGCCCTTACAAAAAAGTTTAAAATCGATGATAAGGAAATTCTACTGGCAAAGCCGCAGACCTATATGAACAAATCCGGCGAAGCGATCGTGGCCCTAATAAATTTTTACAAGATTCCGAAAGAAAACTTGCTCGTCATTCAGGACGATATTGACCTTCCGTTCGGCACGATGAAAATCCATCATAACCGCGGCCCTGGCGGCCAGAACGGCGTTAAGAATATTGCAGAGCTTTTCGGTAATAATGAGTTTACTCGGTTGAAGCTCGGCATCGGGCGCCCGCCGCATCCCGATTTTGCGGTGGCCGATTACGTGCTTGGAAACTTTCCTAAAGATGAAATTGTTTTACTCGATCAGTATCTTGAAAAGGCCTGCGACGCGATAGAGGGCTTTATCTTCGAGGGCATCAATAAGGCATCGACAAAATTTAACGGTGCTGTTAAGTTCACATAATTAATTCAAAGCGAGGGCTCTATGGCTTTACAAGTGGGAATAGTCGGACTTCCGAACGTAGGAAAATCAACTTTGTTTAATGCACTGACGTCGGCCAAAGCCGAGGCCGCGAACTATCCTTTTTGTACCATCGATCCAAACGTCGGTGTGGTAACAGTCCCCGATATCCGACTTGATAAAATCACCGGCTTCGTTAAACCTCAAAGTGTAATACCTACCGCGATGGAATTTGTGGATATCGCGGGCATCGTTAAAGGCGCAAGCCAGGGCGAAGGCTTAGGCAATCAGTTTCTGGGCCACATTAAACAAACCGACGCTATCGTGCACGTTGTGCGATGTTTTGACGACCCTAATGTGATTCACGTTTCAGGAAGCGTTGATCCCACCCGTGATATGGATATCATCAACACCGAATTGATGTTGGCCGATTTCGACACCGCTGAAAAAAAATTAAAGCGAATCGAGAAAGCCGCAAAACTTTCCGGCGACGTCAAAACTAAAATGGACCTTGATGTCACCCAGAGAATCTACCAGGCACTGGGTAAAGGCAGACCGGCACGTTCAGTAATTCTGAACGACCTCGAAGCGCCATTTGCGCGCGACATGCATCTTCTCACCAGCAAACCGGTGCTCTACGCATGTAACGTAAGCGATACCGACTTTGCAGCCGGAGGTAATGACTGGGTACGCGCGGTAGAAAAACGCGCGGCCGAAGAAAATAATAAAACCATTCTGATCTGTTCATCTATGGAAGCTGATATTGCACAGTTACCACCTGAAGAGCGCGCCGAATTTCTGGCGAGCCTTGGTGCGACCGAGCCGGGCCTTAACCGTTTGATAGCAGAAGCCTATTCTTTACTGGGTCTTGCAACCTATTTTACAGCCGGCGAAAAAGAAGTGCGCGCATGGACGATTAAAGTAGGTATGAAGGCACCACAAGCTGCGGGCGTAATTCATACCGATTTCGAAAAAGGCTTTATCAGAGCCGAAACTTATCATTGCGAAGACCTGTTTGCTTTAAAATCCGAAGCGGCCGTAAAAGAAGCCGGCAAATACCGTTCCGAAGGTAAAGAATACGTCGTTAAAGACGGCGACATTCTGTTCTTTAGATTCAACGTATAGTTCAATTAGCTAGCGCCTCTAGCGGACTTCACTCAGGACTAGTTTTAGAATTGAATCTCTTGAGGATGGCGTGCAACACGCCCGGCGTTTAATTCTTAGCGGCGCCAGTCGGATGCGTCGAAAGAAACAAAAAGATTTCGCCGATATCAGTAATACACTTGATGAAAATGTACGGCTGACGACCCATCGGTCCGATTTCAATATTATCACCCGAAATTACACTTGGAATCACCTGACGTATTCCAAAGCCGGATTCATTTAATTTTGTTTTGGTCTGCCCGATGATAACATTTAAAAATTCCCCGGCGCCGTCTTTGATATCATCGTCGACCTCGGTTATTTCCGTCTGCAAAAATTTCGACATCGCTTTTTTAAATACTTCGAGTGAAAATCCGATGACCAGATTTCCTGAAAAATGGGTCGAAATAATGCCGGCCATCGCGCCGATCTGAATGGACGGAATTTTTTTCTGATCGGTAACAATAGTCACTTCATTTTTTATATTTTCGAGTTCAAGCAGAATTTTCACCGTCGTAATAGTGCTTTCCAGCAGGCAATTCAGAAAAATCCGGGTGTTTTCTTTAGTGGTATCAATGCCGTGAATTTTATAGAATTCTTCGGTTGAAGCAGCAAAATGCACCATACGCTCAATACCATTTTTTATGATGAGATTACAAATTTTCGGATCGGCAATTATCGAAAATTTCAAACCATACTGCTCAACGTAAGACGAAATCCGGCACAAAACCGAATAGAAACTGGGATGCGCCGCCTGCACATGCGGAATCTGCAATACAAACCACTTCTGGTCTTTATAAAACGCCGGATCGACTTCTTTTATTTTACCAAAAAGATCTTTGGCATCATCAACTTTAACTTGGCCATCCATATTCAAAAAATAGAAAACACAATTGTTATGCTTTGTTACGGGGCCGTTTTCTGTGGTTGTTGTCATGCCGGTCCTTGCTGGGCTTTTTGCTTTTTCCCCTGCTGAAATTATAGTAAAGGTTCGAAAACTCTTCAACTATTGAAGTCTATTACAGACCAGAACTAAGTCGGGCTATTTATCAAAAGGCCATTCTTCTTTTAGCAGGATGGGCTCGGTCAATTTGAACGGAATTTTTTCGATGATCCATTTTGAGGTTTTGATTTCGATCTTTTCCTCGTAAAGCTTCTGATAAGTCAGAATGTAGCTGACCACCCGCTTGACATACGTACGGGTTTCATTAAATGGAATATGCTCGATAAAAACATCGTAATCCATATTTGTATTATCCGGCTCGCGGAAATTTTTCATCCACAACTTTACACGGTGCGGCCCGCCGTTATAAGCGGCTGCCACGAGCGGATACTGCCCGCCCAGTTCATCTGAAAGTTTTTTCAGATACATCGCACCGTACTTGATTGCGGCATCGGGCTCGAACATTTGCTTTGTGCGATGATCCTCATTAAGCAATTGCGCCACTTTTTTTGAAGTGTACGGCATAAACTGCATCAGACCGACCGCCCCCACCGGTGAAATCGCATCGGCCTTATACTGGGTTTCGGCTTTCATGATCGACCACAATAAATAGGGATGCAGCTTCCTTTTTTTGGCTTCTTTTTCAACCGCAGCTACATAGGCCTTCGGATACAATGAGCCCCACAGCAGTG
>JANOJH010000237.1:0-1338 GCA_031408135.1 Bdellovibrio sp.
GCTCGACGGTCTCGATGTTGTGATTGATGACTTCGGGTCGCGCGTCGATCACGCGCTGCAGATCTTCTGCCGAGCCGCGGAAATCAGGAATCAACACTTCGACCACGGTCTTCGATCGCTTGCGGATCTCCTCGATCACCCTTTGGTTAGCCTGGTTGGTCGTCTTTAGTTTTCAAATCGTTAAATTTACGTCAACAAATTTCCTTTAAGTGAAACTAATTGAAAGCATACCTAAAATTTGGAGACGGGCCTACCTTCTCATCTGCCTGTGGTATGCTATCAATTTTGCTATCAGCGTTTTCTTTGAATGGAAGTTTGTGAACCCACAGACCTACGTATTGTGGAATGGTTTTTTTCTTTTTGAAGCGCTCTGTATTTTTATTTTCCTTATTTTTCTTTGGTCGCATTTTCTTTTTAAGCTCGAGGCCGTATTTCAATTGGCGGGTCACGTTTTAGGAATTGTTCTCTTTTTTATGGTCAACGGTACATTATCTTATTATTTTACGGACTACATGGAAGGTTTTGTGTATTTCGTGCATTGGAAGGAATATATGATTGGCCTGATGAGTTGGGATGCACTTCGCTTTTATGATCAATATATTATTACGGTTGGTGTTTACTACGTCATACGGTATTTTCAAGGGCTGCAAAAACAAGAGAAAGAGAAGAGTGAGCTACAGTTGAAGAATAAAGAGATGCAAATATCGTTACTTAAATCGCAAATTAATCCGCACTTTCTTTTCAACACACTTAATTCCATCAGCACCCTTATGCACTCTAGTAAAGACCAGGCGCGTAAAGTAATTACACAGCTTTCGGATATTTTCCGATATGCCTTGGACTCGCACGGTGGTGATCGGGTTAAGCTGATCCATGAGATTGATTTTATTGAGAACTATGTGCGCATTCAGCAAGTGCGCTTTGGTGATCGGCTAAAGTTCATTAAGGATATTGATCCAACTTGCTTTGCTACATTGATTCCACCCATGATTTTGCAGCCATTGGTGGAAAACTCGGTTAAGTATGGCATCGCACCGAAAGAAGATGGAGGCACCATTTATCTTACTGTGAAACGTTCGGGCAATATTATTTTTTTTGAGGTGAAAGATGATGGACTTGGCTCAAAGGCCAAGAAAGTAATGGACGGTAGCTCGAGCGGAGTAGGGATGAGCAACACTGACCTTCGCTTGAAAAGTTATTATGGCCCTCAATCCGGATTGAGAGTGCGATCCAATGAAAATGGATATGTGGTAAGTTTTTACATACAGGATGAAATCCCCAATCAATCTATTAAAGAACCAGAACTGGAAAACCAAGAAGTATGAAAACAACCTGTTT
>JANOJH010000247.1:0-6211 GCA_031408135.1 Bdellovibrio sp.
AAACAGGATTTATTATTGAAAAAGCAAAGCGTGAACTGGGTTACCGACCACATACATTTAGGGAGGGACTTCAGATAATCGGTAATCAGTTAAAAGGGTAATCGGTATTCAGTACACACCGATTACAAGATTACCGTTTACCGATTACTGATTTGTTACTTCCACCAATTCTTCTAATATTCACGCACATTCTAATGCATTTGGTATGACAGAAAAACGGGGGCAATGGGGTTCTAAATTTGGATTTATCATGGCTGCGGCCGGATCGGCAGTAGGTCTTGGTAATGTGTGGAGGTTTCCATATTTAACCGGAGAAAATGGTGGGGCTGCATTTGTTTTGGTTTATGTCTTATGTGTGGTGTTGGTAGCAGTGCCCATGCTTATTAATGAAATCGCATTTGGAAGACTAACTGGAAAAAATCCAGTTGGGGCAGTTCAAAAATTGGGAGGCAATAAATTCTGGGTTGGGTTGGTAGGAGTACTTCCGTTGATTGTCACCTTTGTTGTACTTAGCTATTACAGCACTATTGCTGGTTGGACGGTGGGCTACATTTTTACTTCTCTCTTTTCCATCAAAACATCTTTTTCTGAATTCATCGCCAATCCCGTCTATGTTATTCCGCTTGGTGCTGCCGTGATTTTGATGACAGCGTTTATTGTATTGGCAGGTGTTTCGGGTGGAATTGAAAAGGCAACAAAAATTATGATGCCTTTACTTTTTGTGTTGCTGATCTTAGTGATCTTCCGGAGTATTACGTTGCCCGGGGCAGGTAAGGGAGTTGAATATTATTTGATTCCAGATTTTTCAAAAATTAATGGACGTGTGGTATTAGCGGCATTAACACAAGCATTCTTTTCACTTGGTGTGGGTTGGGGTATGATGATTACTTACGGATCGTATCTTCCTAAAACACAGAACATAGTGACATCCAGTTTTTGGGTAAGTGCAATGGATACGTCTGTGGCATTACTGGCAGGCTTCATGGTGTTTCCGGCAGTGTTTGCATTCAATCAATCGCCAGCCGAAGGACCCACATTGGTGTTTAATGTTTTAGCCAATATTTTTCAGCAAATGCCGTTTGGCAATATTGCCGGGGCTTTGTTTTTTCTCTTGTTGTTCTTTGCTGCCATCACCTCTACCATTTCCATGTTAGAAGCACCATCCGCCTATTTCATGGATCAGAAAAAATGGAGCCGTAAAAAAGCTGCCTGGATAGTTGCTATTGCTGCCTTTTTGTTGGGCATCCCATCAGCTTTGTCTACAGGAGCAATAGAAAGCTTGTCGGTTATGAACGTAAATTTTCTAGGTGTAATAAAAACCGGGGTGATGGATATATTTGATTACATGTTCGGCAGCCTTCTCATGATGTTGGTTGTATTATCCACTTGCGTGTTCACCGGTTGGTTTGTAAAAATGGAATTACTTGTTGATGAAATTGAGCAAGGCGCACCTGGGTTTAAATCATCACGAATTCTTGGTCTTGCACCTTATCAAATTTGGATGTTTATGATCCGCTTTGTTTGCCCCATCATTATTGGGATGGTCATTCTCAATATGTTTGGTGTGTTTGGAGGGTAGAGATTCAAATTCCGTCAAATAATTTTCACCGGTCGGTTGAATAACGTTCCATCTGAATAACGTTCCATCTGAATAACTCTTCTCGTCAACATGACTGGAGAGTGCTGTGGTATATTCAACTTTATATATAAGTGCCTCCTCATCCAGGATTTTATTCTCATCCTGCCGCGCCTAAATTTTACTTCTACATCCAAGTTGTCAGGTCTTGAAAATTGGAAAGAAAAAAAGATGATTTAAATCAGGTTATAGCATGACCAAACTCAATCCCTGCGGTTTTGGTGCTTAATACTTTTGATCTATAAATCTTTTGCCATGAAAAAAATACTGGTTCCCTGTGATTTTTCTGATGCTGCCGTGCAAGCGTTTAAGTTTGCTGTGGAAATAGCGAATCAAAGCAATGGCGAAATCCTCTTGCTTAATGTGATTGAACTTCCTGTGATGCACGATACGTTGCTCATGCCTACGCTCAACTTTGAGGAGGCCTTTATTAAAGATATGAAGGCAAACGCAGTGAAGAATTTTTCTAAAATGAAAGATAAGTGGGCAAAGGAAGGCTCTAAAGTGAGCACCCACATAGAGTATGGACCTACGGCACATGCTATTCGTCAGTTTACAGCAGATAAAAAAGTGGATTTGGTGGTGATGGGTACAAAAGGAGTTACAGGAGTGGAAGAGTTTTTTGTGGGTTCCAATACAGAGAAAATTGTGCGCTGGTCTTCGGTGCCTGTCATAGCTGTAAAGAAATCGGTGAAAGCCTCTTCAATTAAAAACATTGTTTTCCCAAACACCCTGGAGGATACTAAGGAGCAAGACGAACTTACGTTGAAAGTAAAGGCACTTCAGGCATTCTTTAAAGCAAAACTTCATATTGTTTATATCAATACTCCCGCCAATTTTAAAATTGATGCTGATACTAATAAAAAGCTCAACGTATTTGCTAAGCGGTTTATGTTAAAGGATTATACGCTGAACGTGTATAATGCAACCGATCAGGAAATGGGAGTGACCGACTTCGTTCATGAAATAGGAGCGGACATGGTGGCGATGGCCACGCATGGCAGAAAGGGGCTCAGTCACTTTATGAGTGGAAGCGTTGCCGAGGATATCGTCAACCACATTGCCTGTCCTATTTGGACCTGTGTAGAGAAATAAATTTTTTTGGAGCAATTAAGATGACATCACCTGCCCATTCGGAAGCATTGCCACTCTGTTACCATTGTGGTGAGTTATGCGAGGAAGAAGTGGTGATGGCGATCGATAAATCGTTTTGCTGTTCAGGGTGCAAAACGGTATACGAGATTATCAACGAAAATAATCTTTGCGAGTATTATGCCTTTGCCAATGGTCCGGGCATATCACTGCGCCATGTAAAAGACAATGCCTATGAATTTTTAAATGAACCTGCTATTCGTAAAAAAGTAGTCGAGTTTGAGTCAGAAGAATATTCAAAAGTCAATTTCTTTGTCCCTTCAATCCATTGCATCTCCTGCATTTGGTTGCTGGAGAACCTGCAAAAATTGAACAGAGCAGTTCTTATATCTGAAGTAAATTTTAGTAAAAAAACCTTATCCGTAGATTTTAATCCGAAGCACTTAAAACTCAGTGAGCTTGCAAAACTGATCACCTCTCTGGGCTATGCGCCCCGCATAAATTTAGAAGGCGAGCCACACTCATTTTTAACAAGCAATAGCTTAGTTGCAAAATTGGCGATAGCCGGATTTTGTTTTGGTAACATTATGCTGCTCAGCTTTCCGGAGTATCTGGGACTGGATGAAGGCGATCAAGCCTTACAGCGGACATTTTCTTATCTTAATTTACTTCTGGCCTTGCCTGTGATTCTATACAGTGGGCAAGCGTATTTTATTTCTGCCTGGAAAAGTTTTAGTCATAAACAGATTAATATTGATGTGCCTATTGCGCTCGGATTGTTTGCGCTCTTTACCCGAAGTGCCTATGATATTATTTCACACTCCGGTCCTGGTTATCTGGATTCATTATCAGGCCTGGTCTTTTTTCTGCTGATCGGAAGGTGGTTTCAGGGAAAGACCTATGAGAGTTTGTCGTTTGAACGTGATTACAAATCTTATTTTCCGTTGGCCATTCAAAAGAAAATAAATGGTGAATGGAAATCGGTTTTAGTGTATGAATTGCAAAAAGGTGATGAGATCAAAGTGCGCAACATGGAAATCATTCCTGCCGATAGTCTCTTGGTAAGTAGTGAAGCCTTTATTGATTATAGTTTTGTAACGGGTGAATCAAAACCTGTAAAGGTGAAGACAGACGATTTGGTCTATGCAGGTGGCCGGCTGGCAGGAAGTCCGGTAACGTTAGTGGTTGAAAAACAAACATCACAAAGTCATTTGACCAGTCTTTGGAACAACGCTGCGTTTACAAAACCGGATGAGAGTATTCATAAAAAAATTATTGACAGAGCTGCTCGCAAATTTACCTGGATCGTTTTAGGGATTGCCTTGGTCACAGCTGTTTATTGGTATGCAGTTGATCCTTCGCGCATGTGGCTAATACTTACTTCCGTGCTGATGGTAGCCTGTCCTTGTGCCCTTGCCCTGGCAGCTCCCTTTACCTACGGCAGTATGCTGCGCGTATTTGGCAGGCATGGATTTTATTTGAAGAATGCAGATGTAATTGAGCGGCTTGCCACTGTTGACTCCTTTGTCTTTGATAAAACGGGAACGATAACACACGGTACGTCTGAGGTAAAATTTACCGGGATTCTTCAATCATCAGAGTTGGAGTTAGTTAAATTAATAACTTCGACTTCCTCTCATCCATTGAGTAATTTAATTTCCAGAAGCATTAAAGGTCTGGTGAAGGGTGACATAAAGCACTTTAAAGAAATCCCCGGAAAGGGTATAGAAGGGATTGTTGACGAAAAGCGGATACGAATTGGCTCAGCCAGTTACCTTTCTATTCTTGGTGTCTCAGTTGGAAAAGATCCTCATGTGTTTGTTGAAATTGACGATAAAATAAAAGGATACTTTCAAATTGACACCACTGTTCGCAAAGAACTGCCATCGCTACTGCAAAAATTGGATAGGTATTTCATAGCGCTTTTATCGGGCGACCATGAGGGCGATAGGGAACGGATGACAGCATTATTTCCATCCCATGCTCCACTTTTATTTGACCAGAGCCCTCATGATAAATTGACCTACATTTCAAATCTGCAGAGAGAAGGAAAGAAGGTGATGATGATCGGAGATGGTCTCAACGATTCTGGCGCGCTGAAACAAAGTGAAGTAGGTATAGCGGTGTCAGACGATACGGGTGTTTTTACTCCGGCTTGTGATGGCATATTGGAAGGCAAGAACCTGAAACGATTAGACGCTTTCATTTGGCTGAGCAAGAAATCGACAACTATTTTAAAGATGGCGTTTGCCATATCATTCTTTTACAATTTCATCACGTTGAGTATTGCCGTTTCAGGACATTTGACTCCCTTGGTGGCTGCCGTTCTTATGCCTATCAGCAGCATCTGTGTAGTGGGATTCTCCACGTTGGCCGTCAATTATGTGGCCGGTAAAAAATTAAAAAACATTCACTTGTAAAACTATGTATACTTCAGGAGCCGAAGCAATCAAGATGATTAAGTCAGGGGATCGCGTATTTGTGCACGGTGGTGCAGCCACACCTCATTACTTATTAAAAGAATTAACCGAAAGAGCTTCGGAGTTATTTAATATTGAGATAGTAAGCATCAGTTTGCAAGGCGAAGCGCTGATTGCGCAAAAAAGGTTTAAAGATAATTTCAGGATCAACTCACTCTTTGTCTCAGAAAATATTCGTGAGGCCGTGAATGAAGGGCGTGGGGATTATGTGCCAATTTTTTTGAGTGAAATTCCCAATCTTTTCAAAAAAGGAATTTTACCAATTGATGTAGCACTGGTGCAGGTCTCTCCACCTGATAAACATGGATATTGTTCATTGGGAACATCTGTTGATATTGCCATTGCCGGTGTTAAAGCTGCCAAAAAAGTCATTGCTCAAATCAACCCGCGTATGCCGCGCACGTTGGGCGATGGCATTGTCAGTGTTCACGAATTCGATGCCATGGTTTTTGCGGAAGAAGAACTCCCGGAAATAATTCAGACCAATCCGAGTGAAATTGCCATGAGGATAGGCGCACATTGTGCTGGGCTGGTAGAAGATGGAGCAACTATTCAAACTGGCATCGGCTCTATTCCCAATGCAGTGTTGGCAAGTCTTACCCATCATAAAGAATTGGGAATACATACTGAAATGTTTTCGGATGGTATCATCCCTTTGATAGAAAAAGGAGTCATCACCAATCAGCATAAGAAAAAGCACCGAGGTAAATCGGTCACTTCTTTTCTTATGGGAAGTCGGAAGTTATATGATTTTGTTGATGATAATCCATCAGTGGCGGTTTTAGGCATAGACTATGTGAATGATACTTCCGTGATCAGGACTAATCCAAAAGTTACAGCCATCAACAGCGCTATTGAGGTGGATATTACGGGACAGGTCTGTTCAGATTCGATTGGCACCTACCACTTTTCCGGTGTAGGTGGCCAGATGGATTTCATTCGGGGAGCTTCCCTTTCGGAAGGAGGGAAACCCATTATTGCGCTGCCTTCAGCCACAGGAAAA
>JANOJH010000248.1:0-1089 GCA_031408135.1 Bdellovibrio sp.
GATGATTATGTGAAGACCGTAGGGTTGACACTTATCGAAGGAAGGGATTTTGTTAATGATTCTGAGACTGACCGGAAAGAATCCGTCATCATCACAGAAGAAACGGCAAGAAAGTTTGGATGGGATAAAGCCATCGGGAAAGAAATTATTTGGATGGACACTGTAAAACTAAACGTGGTGGGTGTTGTAGGTGATATTTATAACAATGGGTTATGGGAGCAACTTGAACCAATGATGCTACGATATGGAGCCAAGGAGAAAATTAGCCATGTATTGGTAAGTACATCGGCAGATAAAGTGGTGGAGGTAAATAAATTTATGGAAGCGAAGTGGAAGGAGATTTTCCCCAATCGTCTTTACAATGGTCGCATGATGGACGAGGAGATGGTTGAAGCCAATACAGTAAATAGCAATATTGTTAAGATGTTCATTTTTCTGGGCACCGTGGCGCTAATGCTTTCGGCAACGGGTTTATTCACCCTTGTTTCTCTAAATATAATTAAGAGAATGAAAGAAATAGGAGTCCGGAAGGTGCTGGGTGCTTCTATTGTCAATATCTCCAGGGTTATTAATATGGAATTTGTTATCATATTACTCATTGCGTCAGTTCTGGGGGGAGTGCTTGGGGCATGGATGGCGGGAATGCTGATGGACAGCATTTGGGATTATTATCAAAAAACAACACTTGCAACGCAAGTCGTTTCTGCCGGAATACTTTTTGTAGTGTCAGCCCTATCAATTGGTTATAAAATCTACAACACAGCCCAGCTAAATCCTGCCAACGTATTAAGAGATGAATAGGAATTGGGCAAGTCAGGTTTCATTTTTTTATTTGTGAATAAACCCCATTATCAATTTTTAAATTTGTTTGCCAGAATTTTGATGGCTTTCGCTTTTATATCATCCAGCGATATTATTGGCAGGTTTGTTTCCTTAGCCAACTCATCCCACTTGCGCATCAGGAGGCTGGTTTCAAATAATGAATTGCGTTCAAATGTATTGGATGTTATTTTTTGGTGTAAAGGATGGCGCTACAATTTCAATCACAGAATCTGACAATGATGCCGTGATTGGAAGTGTGACAGGAGA
>JANOJH010000271.1:0-4090 GCA_031408135.1 Bdellovibrio sp.
TAAAGCACCGTAAGCGCTCCCCGCAGTGAGCATGAACCAGCCAGCCGAGCTTCTGTTGAGAGTTGCGGCATTTCTGACAAAAGCAAATACGACCAATGCCGGAATTATACTATTAATCGCGATTTCTCGCGAGCAGGCAAAACCCCAGCCAAAGACAAGGGCGCTGTTACTGAGCATTAAGTAAATTAATCCGGCAAACCAAAGACTTAATGTCAAAATCACAACAATCTTTGCCTTGCGTGTACGGATATTCGGTATACTCATTTGCATTGCTGAAAGTGTTGAAGCTACAGCTAATAATAAAAGTAAAAATATCTGAAATAAGAAATCAACTGAGAAAATGACCTTCTGAATGTCGGGTCTTATTCCGGCAATAACCAGTCCGGCAGCAACAGAAAATAATCCACAAAGCATAACGAGCAGGTAGTCTCGGACTTTATATTTGAAAACCTGAACCGGCTTCAGATCGACTGCAAGTTTTCGGATCAAAAAATGCGGGTTCATACCTTCCCCCTCAGTTTAACTTCCAGTTGCTGATAAGCCCGGTGCGCAATCACTTTAACGTTAGCTTCTGAAAGATTCAGTTTTTTCGCGACTTCGGAAATTTTAAATCCTTCAAGCTTAAGCAGGTTCACAACTTCGCGGGGCTTTTGTTCGAGTTCACTAAGAGCCAACTGAACTGCGCGAAGACTTTGATTCTCGATCAATAAGGATAAAGCATCAGCGGCCGAATCTACAATATTTTCGTCGAGCTCCGAAATCTGGTGTTTAAACTGCACTCTCAGATAATCGCTGATTTTATAATGAGTAATCGCAAGGAACCAGCTCATAAACGACTTTTTGCAATCGTAAGTGTGCCGCGAATGATGTAGGGCCATGAGGACTTCCTGAATGACATCTTCAACCTGTGACGAATTTGAAATTTTACGAGTGATATAACTTTGCAGAAACATGTAGACCTCGGTTAAGAGTGTCTCATAAGAGGAAGACGAACCGTCTTGCGCCTCTTTCATCAATTTTCCGAGCAAAAGATCTCTTTGAGTCACATCTTACCTATGGTTTCGGGGTTCACGCCAAAAAGTTACAAAAAAAGAGTACTATGGCATTTCAAGCCTATCAAAGTTAAAAATGCCGGTGTATGCTGCATTCATGAAATCTTATTATCATGCGCACGAATCGGCTTATCGAGAAATTAAACAAAAAGGCGGAATCGGCTGGGGTGGGGCTATGACCGTTTCAGAACTGGGCGATCCTGTTACTTTTGATTACTTAAAGAGCACGGTAACCGAGTGGCGAAAATTTATTAAGGGAAATCACGCCCTTGATCTTGGGTGCGGCACTGGTACAACGGCTTTTGCACTGGAGAAACTCGGCTTTTCGGTTTTGGGTGTTGATATTTCTGAAACTGCAATTGAAATGGCAAAGCATCTGGCCATTCAACAAAAATTATCAGTGCAGTTCAGAGTTGCAGATATTCTTCAACTACAGAACCTGCAGATATCCTTTGATGTTATTTACGATAGCCATTGCCTTCATTGTATTGTTTTCGATGAAGACCGGAGAGCCGTCTTAAGTGAAATAAAGAAATCACTCGATAAAAATGGCATTTTTATTCTGGACACCATGATGGAATCGCCTGAATTTGATCCAGCAAAAGGTTTTGCAACTTTACGTTTTGATGAAAATTATATTCTTTGGCATAAAACGGCGCATTCTGAATTGCGAGGCACTGAGTTAATTGCGGGTCAGAACTGGTGTGCCCAGCGCCGCATTTATCCGAAGCAAAAATTGCTGGATGAACTTACAATTGCGGGATTTAAAATACTCAGTGAAAGAACTGATGGTGGCAGTGAAACAAATGCCGCTATGTTACGGGTGGTTGCGACCCACAGTTAACTTTTGCACATCAGTTGAAAAACTCTGCTTCCCGGTATCGAGATCAAGCGTTCCCTGCTGCACGAGCAGCGTCCAGCGATTATTTTTTGTGAGCTGTTTTTCGAGGGCATCCAAAAACTTAATATCCACTGCGAAAATTTCGATTTCATCTGAGCGGTGAACCTGATTATTTTTAATATCGTCGATCAGCACTTGCGCACTTTTGTAGGTAAAAACCTGCACGTGACGCGAAGTCTTGCAGGCCTTATGCAGTTTTTTTGCTGAGGGATTGCCGATCTCGATCCAGAGTTCGGTGGTGCCGTGGACTCCGAGTGCACGCAAGGCAGGGGCTTCAGGATCACTGAGCCCGCCGGCGGCAAATTCGAGGCCGTCCTGATAACTTAAAGCGTAGGCGAGGACGCGCGTCAGTAAGTAAGCCGGAATTTCAGACGGGTGCTGGGCTGCGCGAAAATCAAGAGAGGTATAAAGCCCGCGATCAACATCGGAAAGCTCAACTGAAAATCGATATAACATGGGGTTAAGATAGTATTTTCCCCGTGCGAAAACAAGCGCAACATTTGCATTCATTGTAAGGATCACAAGGGGGACGTTATGAATTTAGTAAGAGTCAGTGAAAGTAAGTCGGTCTGGACGGCTACAGAGTTTATGCCGAAATTTTCTGAGCTCACCGGAAAGCTCGACGTTGACGTTTGCATCGTAGGCGGCGGAATTGCAGGCCTGACCTCGGCCTATCTGCTGCAGAAAGCCGGACTGCAGGTATGCGTGCTTGAAGCCTTTGAACTGTCGAGCGGTCAAACCGCACGCACAACCGCCCATTTTACCACCGCGCTTGATGATCGCTATTTTGCAATTGCAAAGCTTCACGGTCATGAGGCGGCAAAATTAGCCGCTGAAAGCCATCGCGCAGCAATTGAAAAAGTTATCGAAATTGTTCACACGGAGAAAATCGAATGCGATCTTGAAGTTCTTGATGGCTATCTTTTTGCCGATGGGGATTCCCGCGAGGGAATTTTAGATAAAGAACTCAGAGCGGTTCACAAGGCCGGACTGACCGACGTTGAAATAACGCCGTCACCGCTGAATTTTTTTAATACGGGGCCTTGTCTTAAATTTACGGGGCAGATGCAGTTACATCCGCTGAAATATCTGAAAGCACTTGCAAAAGCAATTGTTGCGCGCGGTGGCCACATTTTTACCGGCACTCACGTGAGCCAGATTGAGGGCGGAAAATCAGCGTTTGTTAAAGCCGACAATGGCGCGCAGGTGAACTGCGCTTCGATCGTGGTTGCAACGAATACTCCGGTTAACGACCTGTTCATCATTCACACGAAACAGGCGCCGTACCGAACTTATGTGCTGGGATTTCAGATTCCGAAAGACAGTATTCCCAAAGCACTCTACTGGGATACTCTTGACCCGTATCATTATATCCGACTGAGTCAGACTATCGGTGAAAGTTTTGATGTATTGATTGTTGGTGGCGAGGACCATAAAACCGGGCAGGAGGATCATCCTGATCACCGGTTTTCAAAGCTTGAATCCTGGACCCGCGAGCGCTTTCCGATGACTACTGAAATACTTTATAAATGGTCAGGCCAGGTGATGGAGCCTATTGACGGGATGGCTTTTCTCGGACGCAATCCGCTGGATGCAAAAAATGATTTTGTGATAACCGGCGATTCCGGTAACGGGATGACCCATTGTACGATCGGCGCGATGTTGATCACGGATCAGATCATGGGGCGTACGAATCCGTGGGAAAAACTGTATGATCCGTCGCGAATTTCACTTAAAGCTGCGCGCGAATTCATTCGCGAAAATGCCAACGTGGCGACGCAGTATGCGGATTGGTTCTCCGCGAAGAAAAAACCGGGGTTCCCTGATCTGGCGCCGAACTCAGGAAGTGTTTATCGTGAAGGGGTGAAAATGATTGCGGCCTATAAAGACGAGGTCGGAAATGTTGAATTTTTATCGGCGGCCTGTACGCACCTGGGAGGTGTGGTTACCTGGAATGACGTTGAAAAATCCTGGGATTGCCCCTGCCATGGAGCGCGTTACGACAAGCACGGAAAGGTGATCGAGGGCCCGGCAATCAAAGATTTAAAACCGCTGACAGAACTTAACCGCGAGCTTTCAGCGCAGAAAACCCGGCTGCTGCCGGACTCTTCGCTTACGGAGCATCAGATGTGAAAAA
>JANOJH010000489.1:0-6966 GCA_031408135.1 Bdellovibrio sp.
TCTTAAATTTAAAAAATGCAGATTCACAGTTATATCGACAGCGCCTATTATCAGTCCGACAATAAATTTTTTAAAATGGACCCTTATACCGGGCAAGCACTTCACGAAGTAAGCTCATGTGACTTAATCGGGCTAATCACGGCCATTCGTTCAGCTAATCTGGCATTTCAAGAGTGGAAAACAAGTTCTCGCAACGATCGGCTGGCCTTAATTGAAAAAATCAAACGGGCACTATCAGTAAAACTCCAAGATTATGCAGCACTTGAAGCCACCGATCAGGGCTTACCACTTTTTTTTGTAATTAAGAACTCTCTTGAATTGGCGCTGCTCAATATCGGGGAAGTTCAGAAGCAGCAGCCGAGCGGTGAAAACCTGCAGCATTCAGGTGTTGGGGTTATTGCGCTGGTGGCGTCGTGGAATTTGTCTTTACGTGTGATTTTGGATCGACTGATTCCGGCTTTGCTTGCGGGCAACTCGGTGGTGGTTAAGGTGTCTTCGCAGTCGGTGGTAACAGCTTACATTCTGGCCGAGATTCTGAATACCGCTGGCGCGCCTAAAGGTCTGGTCAACATTATCGTGTCTGATGATATCGATGTTAAAAAAACGCTGATCAGTCATCCGGGGGTTAGGGCGGTTTCATTTACCGGCAGCATTGAAACGACAGCAACGGTGTTGCCGTCAATCAGCCAGTCGTCGCTGCAAAATTTTAAAAAAGTTCAGGTTTCTTCAGGTTCAAAAAATTCGGCGGTTGTGCTGACCGAACCTTCGGAAGAGGTTTTCGATCAGATCATGAGTTCGTTTTTACTCGGGCAAGGGCAGTTGGTGTGGAATTCAGCGCGCCTGTTTGTTCTGGAAAAATTTGAAAAAGAATGGGAAGCCAGAATCAAAGATTACCTGCAGGGGCTGAAGCCTTCAGAGGGTATCGAAGACAACTCGCTCTGGACCCCCTGCCTTAAGCCTGAATCCTTCAGCAAGTTCACCGAGATTAAAAAACAGATTTTCGAAGACAAGGGCCAGTTGCTGCTCGGAGATTATAATTTGTCGGACCTGCAGAAAAAAACTTTTTTGCCTGCGATATTTACGAAAGATATGTCGCGCTGTTCGACCTTACAACAGGATCAGATCCACGCACCGGTTTTCATTCTGTCTGCGGTGAAGTACCCGTTTGATGTGGCTAAATATTCTAATGTTTCTTATTTTGGGTTTGCAGCCCATTTGTGGGGCGAGCCCGAGAAGCTGCACAAGATTGCCGAAAACCTCGATGTTGGTCTTGCAAGTGTGAACAAGTCATCCGTGGAAGTGCCCGGGGCGGTTACAGCCGTCAAACAATCGGGCTTCGGGCTGCAGGATTTTCAAAGTTTTGGCGCATTTTTTTCAAACGTCAAAAAATTAACATAATTTTCACTGAACTGAGTAAATTTTGGCGCGGGCCCGAATTTCACATTGCGGACAGTTGGCCTCTTCCTTGATTTCGCCGTCGGTGAGGGTTTCAAACTTAAGCTCAAGTGCGCTGTTGCAGAGTACGCAATTATTCTGCAATTTCAGGTAGGCTTTTTGGGTAGCTGATTTCGTATTTTCATAATAACTGATGTCTTTCACGCAGACTCCTAATTTTCTCTATGAGGTAAATTAGTAATATGCAAGATGGGGACACAGGCGAAGGTCAGGGTTACTCAAGGCGATAATGAGACAAATAAACTGACGAATTTATTTGCCAGTAAATTATAAAATGGCACAATTTAGATATGAAAAAAATTGGTTATATTTTTTTTGGAATTATGCTCGGCTTGATGATACATAACTTTTTTAAAAGTCCAGACAAAAACTTTCGTCTAAAAAACGACATTAATAATGAGTTAACATCCTCACCTGAGGATATAGAAATAAAACAAGCCGCTGCAAATGTAAAAATAAAAACAGAAAAAATTAAATCTTTACCGGCGCACGTGATTAAT
This sequence comes from Bdellovibrio sp., assembly GCA_031408135.1. GTDB lineage: Bacteria > Bdellovibrionota > Bdellovibrionia > Bdellovibrionales > Bdellovibrionaceae > Pseudobdellovibrio. The sequence goes on from JANOJH010000489.1 coordinate 1,956, forward strand.
AATATGGAGAATGAGAATCACTTACTTAATGAAAATTCGCCAGTCGATAATCAAATAGAAGCTAAACATGGCGTAAAGCCTAGAATACTTGAGCTAATTATTTCTGAAGAAATTGTGACTGAGCTAGAAAAAAATTGGCAAGATTTACCTTATCAAATTCGTCTAAGTGCAGAGGATAGAGGTTTGAGGGTCAGTTATCTTTCTGAAAACTCTCTATTTATTAAAGTGGGATTACAGTCAGGTGATTTGATTGGTTATGATACTCTGCAGACAATGAAAAATTCTAATTCTAATGCTTACCAGTTATCAAATCGAGTGGTAAGAATATTAAACTACGTTCGTTAGTTTTTTAGATTTACTAAAAAGTGTGCTTCAGCTGGTTGTCGGATAATTGCTTCTCAAAGGCATAATTGATCAGGTTAGTGATCAGATCCTTATACTGAATGCCGGAAGCCTGCCACATTTTCGGGTACATCGATATCGGTGTGAAACCCGGGAGTGTATTGATTTCATTCACATACAAAGTACCGTCTTCTCTCAGAAAGAAGTCAACGCGGGTCATACCGTCGCAGCCGAGGGTTTTAAATGTTCGGATCGCCAGATTCTGAATCTCTTTTATCTGAGAGTCCGGAATTTTTGCCGGTATGATAATTTCGGCGCCTTGCGTGTCGACGTATTTCGCCGCATAAGAATAAAATTCGTGCCTGATATGAAGTTCGCCGGGAACCGACGCCTTCGGATGGTGATTCAGACCCATGACCGAACATTCGATTTCGCGGCCCTGGATGAATTCTTCTGCCAGAATTTTGTGATCATATAAAAATGCATCATTAATCATCGGCAAAAAATCACTCTCGGACTTTACTTTGTGAACCCCGACGGAGGAGCCCGCGTTGGCCGGCTTTACAAAAAACGGACTGCCGATTTTACTGACGATATCAGCATAATCGTAATCTTCATCTTTATTCAGTACCACGTAATTTGAATTCAGGATTTTTGCCTCTGATAAAAGCCGTTTCATATAAACTTTGTCCATACCGATGGCGCTGCTTAAAACGCCGCAGCCCACAAATGGCAGATTCAGAATCTTGAAGTAGCCTTGTAGCGTTCCATCTTCGCCGGTGGTGCCGTGAATAATCGGAAAGGCACAATCGAGCGGGATTTTTTCCTGGGTTTTCAGAACAACGGCAAAAGTTTTTTCGTGATATGAAAGCAGGCTGACAACCTGCTGTGAAGCCAGTTCGGAATCATTAAGGGCTTTATGTTTTTTGAAAACATCGGCATCCGGAAAATGATACCAACTGCCTTCTTTAGAAACCCCCAAAAGCACGGGATCAAACAATGATTTATCAATTGCTGCACAAATATTTGCAGCCGAAGTAAGAGAGACTTCGTGTTCTGCCGATTTTCCGCCAAAAACCAGAGCTATTTTTTTTTTCATAGTAAAATGTTATTAAATTATTCGCCAAAAGTGTAGTTATTAACGTTGTAACACAAATCAGCTAAAATTTTCTGAGAAACATTCGGAATTTCATAAAGTGTCCGGGTGCAATAGCGCAACACTCTCGAAGTAAACGGCACCTGCTTGCTCAGGATAAGAGTGTAATGAATACGTTTCGGTTTGCCGTCAGATTCGATTTCATACTTACGTACAAGGTCAAATTCAACTTTCTTGGCTTTGATAAAACAATTGTAAACATCAACGCACGGATGCTGGTAAGCGGCGCTCGACGGAACTTTATAACCCATTTCCGTAATAACGAGATTGTGGCAGGTTTCGGGATAGTTGCCATCGTCGTAGCACGAACCCAATGCTAGATTCTGCAGAACCTGAAACATGTACATGGGCTCATCAACTTCGGCCGCCACTTGGGCATTCTGGCTCATCGAAAAAGCATAGCCGCTGTATTTGTAAAACACTTTATTCCAGAACCGCGAACTTTCGGTGGTGTTAGCTCCGGAATACCGCAGTATGCGCGAAAGAACGCCGAGTTCCAGCGTGGTAGGGTTGTTGTTGACCGATTGTACCGTAACGTCTTGTTGTTCTAAAACCTGTGTGGCGCCGTCTTGTACTGTTTGCGAAAGGACGATGCTGCTTTTTTCATTTACTTTAATGTCGTTATAATCAATCACACCGAAACCGTCACCTAATGCGGCGGCAATTTGTTCGGGGGCAACGCTGTCGCCGAGTGCTTCATCCTGTAGATTTATTTTTTTCAGGCATGAGGCCCCGAATAAAATCCCGCATAAAACCGCAGCCAGAATGATTTTCTTCTTCATATCGAATCCCAGCCCCAGATCCAGAGTGGCATTGGCAGCACGGCCGAGAGCTTTTGTTTGGATTCATTTGAAACAAAATCCAGCGCGTTGACGTTCATTGGCCCGAAAATCATCTGCAGCAGATCGGAATCTTTGTCGAGGGTATAGAGGTCAGTGCCGAAGCCGAAAACCAGTTTTTCATTTTGCTGTTCGAGAACGATTTTATCGAAGCCTTCTTCTTTAAAAGCTTTTTTCACTTTGTTAAGCAATGCTTCTTTATTGACGATTTTCAGCATGCCCAGAAAACCCTGATGCGCTATTCCGGCAACTCGGCTGATTTTGTTTCTGAGGTTCTGCGAATGTGCCGGCACCATCACGGTAATCACATCGTTTTTCTGGGTTCGGATGTACTGAAAGAGATCAAGCAGCGCATCGACCTGGCCGGCCCATTCGTGAATATAATTAATCAGATCAAGTCCCTTGCCCTCGACCGCGTAGCTCACCAACTGATTGTTCTGATCCCAGGCGGTAAAAACATTTGAATTGGGAATCTTAAGGAAATTGCGGAAATCCTCGGTGCTTCTGACGGCATGAACCGTGTGCTGCGAATAAAGTTTCTGTAAAGCATTGGGGTCGATGTTATTGCCGCTGACAAATCGTAGTTTTTTGTTCTGGATTGTGCCCGGATTTTCATAAATGTAGCTGTAATCAAAGCCCGCCAGTTCAAATCCGAGCTTCCGGTAAAAATCAAACTGATCGGTCCATAAAATCACAAGATCGCATTCTTGTTTCTGGGCTAGCGCAATGCAATTTTCGATATTTTTGCGGCTATGGCCTTTTTGTCTGTGGTCAGGGGCCGTTATCACCGAGCCGATGGCGCCCACCTTGAAAATAGCATGCGGGGTTTTAACAACAAAAGTTTTTAGTACGGCGTGGGAAATGATTTTTTCGTCTTCAGTGATGATGCTCATATTGTGGATATTGTTCGCAGATAATGCCGTGGGGTATTCGCTCGTGATAGTCCAACTCTTGTTTTGACGTAGGTTCACATTCAGAAAATCAACGACCTGGGGCCATTCATGAGTTTCCGGCGATCGCGGTCCTTGCATACTTCCTCCGATAGAACGATAAACCTTATTTTAGCCGTTTTCTGCACCCAGATGATACATCCAGATGGGATGAAATTGACTTAAGCCCAGAAGTTTTTTACATATAAAGGCTTAAAAGTGATAAGGTTTGCTGTAATTGCAGCTTTCGGAGGATTGAAATGGCAGATTTAGGGCAAAAATGGAAAGACAATAAAGCCGGTAAGGTGTTTGTAGATCAGTCCTGTATTGCCTGTGATGCCTGCGTTCTGACTGCGCCAAAGAACTTTTCTATGCACGATGAAGATGGTCACGCTTTTGTTTCTAAACAACCGGAAACGCCGGATGAAGAAGCAGCCTGCAAAGAAGCAATGGAAGGCTGTCCTGTTGAAGCCATCGGCGATTTTGGCGACAAGTAAGACCAAAGTCCGGTTTGACCTCGTTTTAAAACGCCTTAAAAAACACTATCCCGATGCTCATTGTGCCCTGAATTTCACGAATCCCTATGAACTATTGATTGCCACCATTCTTTCTGCCCAATGTACCGACGTACGGGTAAACATCGTAACCCCTGAACTGTTCAGACAATTTCCTGATCCGCTTAAAATGAGCAAGGCCGGGGTTTCGGAAATCGAAAACCTGATTAAATCGACGGGTTTTTTCAGAAATAAAGCCAAGAACATTAAGGCCTGTTGCGAAGAGCTTGTGAAAAAATACAAAGGTGAGGTCCCGAAAACGCAGGAAGAACTTAACCAATTGCCGGGTGTGGGCCGTAAGACGGCAAATGTTGTGCTCGGCAATGCGTATAACATTGCTTCCGGCGTGGTTGTCGACACGCATGTTATGCGGCTTTCCAACCGGCTGGGCTGGGTAAAATCCACCGACCCGGTTAAAATTGAATCTCTACTCAACAAATTATGCCCAAAAAGCGATTGGATCATGTTTTCGCATTACCTGATTGCCCATGGACGCTCCATCTGTGTGGCGCGAAGTCCAAAATGTGCCAGTTGCTTTCTTAACGATGCTTGTCCAAAGGTCGGAGTTTAGGTAACCTTAGTCATGCTTCAAGCTTATTTCGAAAGTATAAAATACGTCGGACATTTATTGCCTATGTCTTTCCTTAGAATTTTTCTGGGATACTTTTATCTCGACCTCGTATTCAAAGACTGGAAACAATATGTCATCGGCGTCGGTGGCTATTCGGATGTTTTTGTTGAGGCACTGAATAAAGCTCAGATCCCTTCATGGTACCGGATACTCTTGAGTGAGCAATTAATTCCGAACTGGCACATTTATGCTTTTCTGATAATCGGATTTCAACTGGCCGTGGGCGTAAGTTATGTGATTGGTTATGTTGTCAGACCGATTTCGATTCTGGGAATGTTCTTATGCCTGAACTATCTGACTATTTATCCAGTCGAGCGCGAAGTCTTTTTTAAATTGTTGATGGCCTGCCACATTATGCTGGCGTGGGTTGGCGCCGGCCGCTGTTTGGGTGTAGATTATTACTTCTTCAAGCGCCGCCGCGGATTATGGTGGTAATTAAATGAAGCATTTCATTATTTTCGTCGTACTTATTTTTTCGGGCTTGTCGTTGTTTTTTTATAATAAGAGTGATCAGGTTAAGAATTTCGACGATAAAAAAATTCATATTTATGCCTCATCTT
>JANOJH010000280.1:0-7232 GCA_031408135.1 Bdellovibrio sp.
CACCGTAAAGCAACTGATAATTTTTAAATCCGTTTTTCAGAAGATAACTATTTAATTCGTTGTGCACTTCAGCCACCTGTTCAATCGTGGCCACTTTTCCGGTACCAATCGCCCAGACAGGCTCATAAGCTACAATAAGGCGCTTACTTTTATCAAGATTCAAAAGACCTGCTTCGAGCTGTGAAAAACAAACTTCAAGTGTTTTACCGCTTTCACGCTGGCTTAGGGTTTCGCCGATACAGAAAACCGGAGTCAGGTCTAAACTCTGTAGTAACATAGCTTTTTTATTCAGTCTGTCGTTTTGTTCCTTGAAAATCTCGCGCCGCTCACTGTGACCGACCAGAGCAAAATTACATTTCAGGACTTTTGCCACTTCGGCTGAGTTCTCTCCGGTAAATGCTCCGGATTTTTCAGAGTAAATATTCTGCGGACCGAAACCGATGGCCGTTCCGGCACAGAGTGACGAAAGAGCTTCAATCGAAAACGCCTGCGGAAAAATAATTACTTCTTTGGTATTAAAAAACCCGGGTAGTTTAAAAACTTCATTCTTGAATTGAATAATAAATTCGCGCGCCTCTTCAGGGGTTTTATTCAGCTTCCAGTTGGCGGCAAATATTTTTTTCACGTTGTAACCTGTTCGCTCTGCTTACGTGGTCTTAAGACTTCAAGGCCGGGCAGTTTCTCGCCCTGTAAGTATTCAAGGCTGGCTCCGCCACCGGTCGAGATATGAGTCATTTGACCGGCAAAGCCAGAAGCCTCGGCAGCCGCAGCGGAATCTCCGCCACCCACGATTTTTACACCCTTGGATTCAGCAACGGCTTTTGCAATTGCAAAAGTTCCATCCGAAAAAGCCTTGTTTTCGAAAACACCCATGGGGCCGTTCCAGAAAATCGTATTTGCACCACTGAGAAGTGCAGAGAAGTTTTTAATGGTCTGTGGCCCGATATCCAGTCCCATATAGGATTCTTCAATTGCGGCCGTGGTGACCAATTTTTTATTTACGGTATTGCCGAATTCAGTAGATACAATGTGATCCACCGGCAACAGCATTGTTTTATCGCGCGCCTCTACCCGATCCATCATTTCTCTGGCGTACTTTATCTTGTCGGTTTCTACGAGTGATTTACCCACCGGAATATTTTTGGCTTTCAAAAATGTATAAGCCATCGCGCCGCCGATGACAAAACCGTCAACGATATCAATCAATTTTTCGATGACTTCGATTTTGTCGGAGATTTTTGCGCCGCCTAATATAGCGATATAAGGCTTTTTTGGATTATCGGTAAGACTATCCAGCATTTTAATTTCTTTTTCGATCAAAAAACCAATTCCTTTTTTCGGCATCATCTCAGGAAACGCATGGATGCTGGCGTGCGCGCGGTGACAGGCTCCGAAAGCGTCGTTAATATAAATGTCGGTGTAACTGGCCCACTGATTGGCCAGTTCGGTTTTATTTTCAACTTCACCATCATCGAATCTGAGGTTTTCGAGCATGATGATTTCGTTTTTCATATTGCCGTAAAGAATATGCTTTACACCTTCAGAGCTGGGCTCTTCCATCAGCACAACTTCTTTTTCGAGCAATTCTGTCAGACGTTTCGCAACCGGTTCAAGCGAATACTTTTTATCTGCAGCCGACTTTGGGCGCCCCAAGTGCGAAGCAATAATCAGCTTGGCACCCTTTTCGATGCAGTAATTGATGGTGGGTAAGCTTGCGGTAATGCGGGTTTCGTCAGTGATGCGAGTGCCATCAAGCGGAACATTCAGATCTAAACGTAAGAACACGGTTTTACCGGTCAGTTCAAAATCCCGTATCGTTTTAATTCCTTTTAGACCTTGTGACATGAGGTATTTCCTTTTAGTTTAAGCAGCTACTTTGCAGCCATGTAAAGAGCCATATCAACCATGCGGTTCGAGAAGCCGGTTTCATTATCATACCAAGAAAGAACTTTTACCATATTGCCGTTAACAACCATTGTGGTTTTTGCGTCCACTGTTGAAGAGTTTGGATTGCCGTTGAAATCCACGCTGACAAGTTCGTTTTCCTCAACTGCCAACACGTTCTTAAGCGGGCCTTGAGCCGCCGCCCGAAGGGCATCGTTCACTTCCTGAGGGGTGGTCGATTTTTTAGAGAGAAATGTAAAATCCACAAGACTTACATTCGGCGTAGGTACACGAACCGAAAGGCCATCGATTTTGCCTTTAAGATCCGGTAACACAAGGCCTACGGCTTTTGCAGCGCCGGTTGTGGTTGGAATCATCGAAACAGCGGCACTTCGCGCGCGACGCATGTCTGTGTGAGAGGCATCGAGAATTCGCTGGTCGTTGGTGTAAGAGTGAATTGTCATCATCGTGCCGCTTTCGATCCCGAAAGAATCATTCAGCACTTTCGCTAAGGGCGCCAGACAATTGGTGGTGCATGAGGCATTCGAGACAAAAGTATGCTGTTCGGGATTGTACTGTTTGTGATTGATACCGTAAACAACTGTCAGATCAACGCCTTCGGCCGGTGCCGAGATCATGACTTTTTTGGCCCCTGCCGTAATATGTTTCTGATAGGCTTCTTTGCCTTTCAAAGCGCCTGTGCACTCCATTACGATTTCAGCGCCCCAGGCCTTCCATGGAATCTGCGCCGGATCTTTAGTTTGTGAGAACGGGATTTTTTTACCGTTTACGATCAGATGTTTTTCGTCATACGAAACATCGGCTTTAAAAATACCGTGAGATGAATCGTACTTGAGCATATGCGCGAGGCCTTCAGCGCTATCCAGTGAATTGATGCCGACGATATCCAGCTTTTCAAAACCTTCGCGAAAAAAAATACGACCGATTCGTCCGAAACCGTTAATACCGACTTTTACTTTAGCCATTTATTTCTCCTCTGAATTATGACGTAATTTAAAAAACAATTTTTCTGCATTTTTATTAGTTTGTTCACAAAAAGTTTGCAAGCTTACTTTTTTCAGATCAGCTACCACTTGTGCAGTATGCACAACATAAGCCGAAGTATTCGGCTTCCCGCGCATGGGTACAGGTGCCAGAAACGGAGCATCCGTTTCGACGTGAAGACGATCAAGCGGAACAATGTCCCGAACGGTAGTTCGGATATCTTCTGCATTTTTAAAAGTCACAACGCCTGAAATCGAAATATCAAATCCAAGATTAAGCGCCTGTTCGGCAAGGTGCCCGGTGCCGGTAAAACAGTGGATAATCCCCTTAACCCGGTCTTTGAATTCGGAAAGTATCTGAATCGTGTCGGCTTCGGCATCGCGGGTATGAATTTCAACCGGCAAGCCGCAATCTGCGGCAATCTGCAGTTGCTCGCGAAACGCAAAAATCTGTTCGGCTTTGGGCGACTGATTGTAATGGTAATCAAGGCCGATCTCGCCGATGGCAACAACGCGGGGGTGGCCGGCATTCTTTCGTAAAAAATCACCCACCTCTGAATTGTACTTTACACCGTCGTGCGGGTGAACGCCGATGGTGCAGAAAACATGCGGCGCGTATTTTTCAGAAAGCGCGATAACTGTTGGAAGATCGGCAGGCTCGGTACCGATGGTAATCAGACGTTTGACGCCGGCATCAAGCGCCAGCTGCAACGCAAATTCCGATCCGCCCTCAAGGCGGTCAAGATGGCAATGAACGTCAATCCACTCTAGCATACTGTATCCATAAATCTTCAAACACCAAGACGGCGTCCGCATACGAGTTGATGTCTTTTTCGGCCCGGATGAGCCTTTGGCAAAGCCACAAAAGTTTATTCAAAGACAGCGAATAAAGCTGTTTAAGTCTTTCGCTCTGATCCGAATTCAAAATAAATTTCTGTGCCTGGGTTTTAAGTACAACGCCATCTCGGGCCATTTGCAGCCAGCAATTCACGCAGAACACGGCCCAAGCCCGGTCTTTAACGGAATCCTTCCAGGTTTTATCGGTCATAAAATTTTCATCCAGACAAAACTGTTCAAAAAATACCAGCGCTTCTTCGCGCTTTAATGTGCCTTCTTTTGTTGAAAGCAGTTCAAGGCGATCAACCTGCCCGCGCGAACTGCGGTAAACCCAATCCGGAAGTCCGGGCTTTACAGCTTTGATTTCTTCATAGCTCAATGCCGAAAATCGCATAACCTGGGTGCGCGACCTGATCGTCGGCAAAAATTGTCTGTCGTCATTTGCAATCAGAATAAAATAAATATTTTCCGTCGGTTCTTCGAGCGTTTTCAGCAAAGCATTCGAAGCCTGTTCATTCAGCGTCTGGGCCTGATCGATAATAACAACCCGTGCGGAACCCATTCCCGCCAGTGCCAACGACTGCAGTAAATCGCGGACTTTATCAACTTTGATAATCGGTTTTGCCATTTCGCTGTCGGGCTCTAAAATGAGCAAACTTTCAGACTGCATTTTTTCGATGCGGATACAGGGCGCACAAAGTCCGCACCCCTGCGGTGACACTTCACAGACCAGCGCCTGAGCAAACGCCAGCGCTAATTTTTTTTTACCGATACCTGACGGGCCTACAAACATGATTGCATGCGGCCAGCGGCCCGTTTCTTTTAAATGAAACAGTTTCGCAATCTGACCCTGATGACCAACCACCGAAGCGGCTAGGCGAGCCATTTTCGGCCCCGAAGTTCACTGAGAAGAGTTTTGAAAAGCTGTTCCTGAGTCTGGGCGGCGTCTAGAACCAGCCATTTTTGCGGGTATTTCGCGGCCTGACCTAAAAATCCGGTTCGAACGCGACAATGAAAAGCCTCAGCTTCAGACTCCATGCGGTCTTCGGCTTCACCGGCATCCAGCACCCGTTTCTGGCGCCGTTTCTGCGATTCTTCAACAGACAGATCAAGTAAAATATTCAGATCGGGGCGCAGTTGAGCCGTGGCGAAATCATTTAGCCATTCCACTTGGTCTTCTGAAATCTGCCGCCCTCCGGCCTGAAAGGCAATTGAGCTTGCCGTAAAGCGGTCGCATAAAACCCAGAGTTTTTTTTCGATTGCAGGCCTAATGACAAGATCAACGTGTTGTGACCGGCTGGCCTCATAGAGCAGCAGTTCGGTCCGCGGAGTCGGAGTTTCGCCGGTTTTACATAAAATAAGTGCTCTTAACTTGTCGCCAAGCTGAGTACCCCCGGGTTCGCGGGTTTTAATAAACTTTGTATTGTTCGCATTCAGATGGTTTTGCAACTGGGTCATCAGTGAAGATTTACCAGAGCCATCAAGGCCTTCGAAAGCTAGAAAAAACATAGCTCATACGTATCTCGTAGCGAGTTGATTTTGTCATCATTAAACATTGCGTTAAGTTCCTTCTTTTATTATAAAGACTAGACGAGAGAACGTGGCGGATATAATTTAGGTTTTTTGCAAACCTAAAAAAATATCCAGGAGTGCTTTTCATGATCACATTTTTAGCTGTCATTCACATTATCGCTTGTTTAGGACTCGTTGCGCTTGTTTTAATTCAGGACTCTAAGGGCGGCGGCGTTTTTACCTCTCAAGCATCATCAAGTTCGGTGCTTGGGGCCGGTGGAGCAACCTCATTGGCTCAAACCACAACAAAGGGCATGGCTCTTTTATTTGCTGCAACCTGTATCAGTCTTTCGATTATGTCGGCTCGATCTGAAAAATCCGTTGTCGACTCGGTTCTTCCGGCAGCAGCCGCTGTTCCGGCGGCAACTGAAACGGCTCCGGCTGCGTCGGCACCTGCTGCACCTAAATCTGCACCAGCACCTGCACCGAATGATAAAAAATAACTGGCTTGTTCCGGGTCTTATTGCCGTTGGAGTAGCACTCATATTTTTTTCGGTATTTGCGCCTCAGAACAAGTTTCAACTCGGAAATTCAAAAAAAAAATTAGCGGTCATCATCGAGAAAACCGGCTCGATAAAAATTCAGAATAATATGATGTCATTGGCTGAAGAAGCCGATCTCAATTACATACTCGACAGCCGAGATCTCCTGCGGACCGATGCGGCCTCTGAATCTCTCGTGGAATTTTTTAACGGCGGTCAGTTCCGGATTACTGAAAAATCAGAAGTCCTTGTTGATCGGCTCGAAAGTGGCACGCCTTTGGTTGTAATCAGGTCAGGTGAAATCTTTGTTGAGAAATTCGGTAAAGCTCCGTCGTTCTGGATCCGTAAAGACGGCCAGATTTATACCGCCGTTGATTACGCCCTGATTGATAAAAAAAATGCCTCGCGGCTGCAAGAGCCGGCTCCTGAAACCCAGAACAAAGAGCAGATCACACAGCAGGAAATCGAAACTATACTTAACGCCAAGAAAAATGATTTTTTCAAATGCTTCGGCCAGCTGATTCAGAAAAACCCGCTGGCTTCAGGCCAAGTCTTGATTTCTTTTACGATTGAAAAAATGGGTAACACATCAAAAGTTGAAGTTTCAAAATCGGATATTCAAGATGGCAGTTTCATTTCGTGTTTGGTAGAAGTTGTGGCGCGCACGCATTTCAGAGCGTTCAGCGGCAGTCCGATCGCAACTATTTTTCCGCTGAAATTTGAGTGAATTCAAACTTAAAATAGCCTTTCGTACTCCATCCTCAAAAAATTTTTCTTTCAAAGTTGTTCTATTTTTCGGATGGTAATTCTGAATTGCGTAGCAATTCAGAATTCTGTGGGGAATGACAGAATCTACCGGTAATCGTTCAAGTAATCGATTTGCCTTGGAATCCATTCTTCAAAAATACCGTCGAGTTCGTAGACATGACCGTTGTCGGTTTTTTTCTCTTTTAGCGGTTCGATTTTGGGCATCCACATCTGCGAAATAATTTTTTTCTCGATAAAATAGTTTTTTATCATTTCATAACTTGAAAGGCCCAACACTCGGCGCCTAATGAGTTCCTCAAATGAAGAAACCAATTGGTCGGAGGTGAATTTGTATTTTTCGATCAGACCGTCAACAATAAAACCGAGCTCTTCAAGCGATAGCCGCTGATCCTGTACCAGATCGAGCGCAACCTGAAATGAATTGTATGTTGGCAATGTGCGCCGGCCATACTTCAGATAGTATTCAGGGTCGGTATCGGTGGCCAGATTTATATAAATCTTTTCAACCGGATCCTGAATGGGAATAATACTCTGCAGCCGCAGGATTTCGTCTATCTGGGCATAGTTAACACCGAGATCTTCAAGTAAAAGCGTCAGTTGCGATTCGGTTTGGCGTCGGGCGCAGATATCCGAAAATAAATTGTAAATTGTGGCATCTGATTCAGAGTCATCGCCAAAACAGATC
>JANOJH010000327.1:0-11621 GCA_031408135.1 Bdellovibrio sp.
CAAGGCCGCAGGCAATCGAAGCAAAGGGTAAAATCTGTTGAAGGTAATTTGAGGTAATTTTCCGACTTCCTGATTTAATCGTTAGATACGGATTGAAAACCTCAAATGGAATTTTTAAAACGTCTGACAGATGCTCGATAAGGCCCGAAGTCAGACTTGCGCCACCGGTAAAATAAGCTTTGGAAATCAGGTGACCTTGTGCCGTTGCCGTATAGAAGTCGATACTGTTGCGAATTTCTTCGGTTACATAATCAAGCGCCATATTCATGAAAGTTCGGGTGTCTTCTGGAACTTCGTGCGAAGTACTTTGTTGAATTTTCAGAGTTTCGGCCTCGTCGAAGGTGACTCCCATATTTTTGCTGATTTCGTTGGAAAAATGAAAACCGCCAACTGGAATATCACGGGAAAAGATAACTTCGCCCTGAAAAAGCACCAGAAAATTTGTAATATTCGAGCCAAAATTAAACAATGCTACCGGCTCTGCGGATTTTCCGTAGTTCATTTCGAAAACGTTGGCCAATGCCAAACTGCTGACGTCCAGAATTTTACAGCGTAAGCCTGCCTGATTGATTGAACTCAGATAATTCAATATAAATTCGTTCTGTGCGGCAATAACGAGTATATCAATATTTTCAGGGTTACTTGTAAATGAAAGGGGATGGTGATCCAGCGTGACCTGGCTTATATCAAACGGCAGGTATTGCGCAGCTTCAAATTTTATCTGGTCTTTCAATTCTTTCGAATCAACTTTGGGAATACTGATTTTCTTAATGATCACGGCCGTTCCGGAAAGGCCGATGCTCGCATTTTTGTTTTTAAACCCATTGTCTTTAAAACCGGCTTTTATTGATTCTGCAACAAGTTGAGTATCTGTTATCTCACCGTTAGAAATTGCTTGCAGAGGTGCGGGAATAACCGCAAAGTTATCCAAATATGCACCGCCGGACTTGATGGTCATTTCGGCCATTTTAATTGAGCTCGAACCGATATCGATTCCGATGACCTTCTTAGATGAAAAAAACATGCTGTTGGTCCACTCCTACCATTCTTAATTATTGATGGCAGGCTTAGGTCTGTCAAAGCCTCTGCATGGAGTAGTCCAGTGAAGTCTAGTTTTATCTGCTGTTAAAATTCAGGGATAAAGAGTTGCACGTACCACAAACCCACTGACTTTAGTCCTAAGATGTAAAGTAACGCGCCCAAAGCTAAAAAGGGTCCGAACGGAATCATCGTTTTTAAACCGTCATTGTTATTTCGGGAAGCCAGAATCCCAACGACTGAACCAAGCACACTCGAGCTTAAAATTATGAACGGAATTGCTTTCCACCCCAAAAGGGCGCCGAGCCAGCCAAGCAATTTAATATCGCCGCCGCCGAGGCCTTCCCGACCTGTAAATACAAAATAGACGTAAGCGACCAACCAAAGAATTCCGCCGCCGAACAAGACGCCGAAAAGTGCTTCAAGAAAACTACGCTCGGGATTCAGCGCCGCACCGATTAATCCGATGACAAGGCCACCCAATGTGATTTCATCGGGTAAAATCATGTGTTCGAGGTCGATAAAGGCGGCGGTCACCAATCCGAAAACGAGGATTAAATACTCAAGCGCTGTCCAGCTGGCGCCATACTGATAAACAACTGCAGCAAAAAAACAAGCCATCAGAAATTCAACCAGCGGGTATTGCAAAGCAAATTTTTTACCACAGGATGAACATTTTCCCTTTAAGATAAAATACGAAACCATAGGAATATTGTGATACCAAGGAACAGTTTTCCGGCACTGACTACATCGACTTCGCCCTAATACGGATTCCCCTGCCGGCAATCGGTAAATGATAACATTTGCGAAGCTGCCGAAGACTGCGCCAAACAGAAAGCCCATTACCGTTAGAAACAAATTGTAATCAGACAATTTCTTTCTTTCTGAAAAAAAGCGATGCCAATGTTAACCAGAAAAATGTCCAGCCTAAACTGTGAAAAATAGACCATATGATTTCAGAGCCGGTAGGTAAATTGGTAACAAAGTAAAATGACTTCCAGTTGTAACGGTGAAATTGCGGAATGATGAATTCAACAACATCAAAGATCTGAAGTAGAAACCCATCCTTCAATTTAGAAACAAAAAATTTAATGTCTGGAAGTGAATAGCAAAGCAACCAATAACAAATAGTTGCTCCAAGTGCCAAAATTGGCCGAACAAGCAATCCACAGGCTATTGCAAAACTCGAAATAACCATAGCCTTGGACAACGAACTTAAAGTGGCGATTACCAGCCCCAAATTATGTTTGGTTCCTCCGGACGAAATAATCAGACTTAACAAGAAGCCGACGCTGAACAGGAAGCACAATACCATTATAGAAAGCCACGACCCCAGTACGATGTTGGTTCGAGGAATTGGGCGGGCCAATAGCACAAATAACGTTTTTCGGTCGATTTCCCGCTGAATCGAATGTGTGCCGATCAAACTAGAAATCATAATGATTCCCAGTTCAAGCCCGGCAAGCCCGAAGTCAAAGAGCAGGCGCTCCATAACCGAAAAAGTAAGTGAACTTAGCATATGACTGAAACCAATGAAAACCAGGCCGAAGAAAATGATAATATGAAAAAATTTAAGCCGAATCCATTCGCTGGCTGTTAGTTTTGCAATGATGAAAATTGAATTAATCTGATTCATGCGTTCAGGTTCCCGTTACCATTAAGGTCTATTTTGAATTTACTGTAGGCCGCCTCAAGGTTTGGAAAATCTTTCTTGAACGCGCCAACCGCACCGGAATACTCAATTACACCGGCGTGAATTATCAAGAGATCATCACACAGCTCCTCGACATCCTCGAGTAAGTGGCTACTCATTAACACCGTCATCTTCTTCTCCCGTAAGGCTCGGAGAATCTGTTTGATCAGAATGCGGCCGTCAGGATCCAGACCCGACATCGGCTCATCAAGAATCAGAAATTCAGGTTCACAAATAAGGGCCTGTGCAATTCCGATCCGCTGAAGCATACCTTTTGAGTAATCCTTCAGTTTTTTGTCTTTGGCATGTGCCAATTTAACCAACTCAAGAATTTCCGAAGCCTTTTTTAAAAAATCTCTGCGCGGCCTCTGGGAAAGGCTCCAGTGGAGCTTTAGAAACTCCTGCCCGGTCAAAAACTCCTGAAAGAACGGACGCTCAGGCAAAAAACCGATACGCGCTCTGTGCTGGAGTGAAAATCGCTCGCCGAAAAAATTGATTTCGCCCGAATCCGGAAAAATGAGCTCAAGAAGACATTTGATTGTTGTGGATTTACCGGCGCCATTTGGACCGATAAAACCGACGAATCTTCCCTGATCGATTTTAAAAGAAACATCCTTAAGGGCGATATTCGGTTTTTTATAAAAGTCAGTTCTGAAACGTTTAAATAGGGATTTTACTTCTAAGACAATCATAATTTCAACACCGCCTGAAATGTTTTTACCATTTCTCTGACCGGATCATACTGGCGTGAAGTTGCCGGCATAAGATCAGAGCTGCCTAAAATTTCACTTAGTAGCGAATTGGATTCGCTCTGGATTTCAATTAGGTCGTACATAATTTCATGAGTCAGCTTTGGGTTTTCATCATAAAAGTCCTGGCGGACAACAATGGGATCATTCGGAATCGGATCACTTACCCACAGAATATTAACTTTGAATTTTTTAGACTTTGCAAAACGGGACCAAGCGCCATTTCGTGCCTTTTCATCATCCGCAAATACGGCAACGGCATCGACTTTTCCGGATTCAAGTAAATCTATTGAAGCGGCATGATTTCCGGAGAAAACCACGGATTTGAAGTTTTCGACCTTATTCTTTTTCAAGTGGACCTGTGGGTACATGTAACCTGAAGTGGACTTTTCATCTACAAACGCGATATTCCGGTTCTTCAGATCTTTAATTGTCTTAATTTTAGAGCCTGCTTTTGAAACAATTGAAGAGTAGTAAAATGCGCCGTTATTCCAGGTTTTTTTCAAAAGGACTTTTACGTTAGTTTCCTTTTCGGCCATAACGTAGGTCATTGAAGACAAAATCGCCAGATCAACTTTTTTATTTTTCAGAGCCTCGATCATGCCGGTGTAATTTTTTGAGATAAAAATCTGAACCGGCTGCCCTAGTTTACTCTGAAGCTTTTCGGCAAGCAAAAAAGATTCTTTTTCAATTCCCTGAGGGTTTCCGCCCGGCAAAATTCCAACAGTTATGGTTTTCATATCTGCCGCGCAGTAAAGCGATAACAAAAAAGCTATAAAAAACGAAAACTTGAACATAGCCTACAATGCTAAAGGGGAAACTTCGATTCGTCCAGTCTTAGATTTTTCAAGAGCCGTTACGAATGCTTCCGCCGCATCACTCTCAGTTAAACACGGGATACTGTAATCGGTACAAGCCCGACGAATATCAAAACTGGCTTCAAGCGACTGCCGGCCCTGAGTAGTATTAATCACAAAATTTATTTGGCCGGATCGGATTCTGTCGACGCAATTGGGTCGGCCCTCATGCACCTTATTTAATGCGAGGCACTCAATATCCGACTGATTTAAAAAGTTCGCGGTACCGCGCGTAGCTGAAAACTCGTACCCTAGCTTTTTAAGATTTTTGAGAAGTGGCAGCATCGGAGCCTTGTCTTTGTCCCGCAGAGATAAAAAAACCTCGCCCGAAGCCGGTAGATTCAGCGAACTGGCGACAAATGCTTTAACCAGAGCCTCAGGGTAGCTGTCTGCCCGGCCCATTGTTTCGCCGGTAGATTTCATTTCAGGCCCTAGGATCGAATCGCTGTCTGCAAATTTTTTAAACGGAAACACGACTCCCTTTACACAAATTTTATCGATAGCTCTCCAATTGTACCGGCTGACTTCAGCCGCCGACATTTCGAGCCCCATCTGCGCTTTAATTCCCAGATCGACAAGCGGGATCTGGGTGGCTTTCGCCAGAAACGGAACAGAACGGGAACTTCTCGGGTTTGCCTCGAGCACGAAAATTTCGTCATTCTTAATAGCCAGTTGAAGATTGAGGTGACCCAGAATATCCATCTTGTTGGCCAGTTCCTGACTCATCTTTTCGATTTTTTCCAGTGTGTCATCACGTAAACGTTGCGGGGGAATAACCCCCATACTGTCGCCAGAGTGAATTCCGGCAGCTTCGATATGCTCAACGACCCCGCCCATAATGATCCAATTTTTTCCGCGTACCAAATCAACATCAACCTCAAGTGCCCCCGACAAAAACTGATCCATAAGGCATGGGTTCTGAGATCCTATAAAATCGTGATGTCGTATAAAATAAGACTGGAGCTCCTGCTGGTTTTCGATGACTTCCATTCGTCTGCCACCAAGCACGTAACTTGGCCTACAGATCATCGGATAACCTACGGAGTGTTCATGTTCAAGAGCTTCAGCCAGTGAACCGACCATGGCAGACTGAGGAATTTTCAGATTAAGCTCGCGGCAGATTTTCGAAAATAATTTACGGTCTTCAGCCTGATCGAGTGACGCAAGCGATGATCCCAATAATTTGAAACCGTTTTTTTCGAGCTGGTAAGCCAGATTGATCGGTGTTTGACCGCCAAGTTGAGCAATGAAGCCGACAGGCTTTATTAAAGTGAAAACCTCGGTAATAGCCTCACTTGTTAAAGGTTCGAAAAATAAAAAATCGGACGTATCGTAATCGGTAGAAACAGTTTCGGGATTCGAATTGATCATAGCAACCAGATAGCCAAGCTTCTGCAGGGCCTTTACGCCGCGGACGCAGCTGTAATCGAATTCTATTCCCTGGCCGATACGATTTGGTCCGCTGCCAATAACGGCAACAATCGGCTTTACCGGTGCCGCAACTTCAGCGAAACTCCAATAGGTCGAGTAATAATACGGAGTCGCCGAAAGGAATTCACCGGCACAGGTGTCGACCTGCAGAAATGAAGGGCGGAGAAAAAGCGCCTGACGCCGTTTTGTAACTTCATTTTCGGTTTTATTCTTTAATTTTGCGATACGAGCATCTGTGAAACCTTTTCGCTTTGCTTTGGTGAGCATAGGAAGGTCGAGCTCTGACTTTTTTATTTCTTTTTCAAATTCAACAATAGAATAAAGTTGTTCGAGAAACCAGGGATGGATCTTTGTCAGTTCATTGATCTGTTCTATTTTCAGCCCATAGCACAAAGCCTGAAAAATATGCCAGATTCGCTGACTGTTCGGATACGAAATTTTTTCCAGACTGAAATGTATATCCGGAATGCCTTCTGCGCTGACTTCAAGGGCAGCCATTGCCTTCATGAAGGATTCCTGAAAAGTCCGCCCGATCGACATGACTTCGCCGACACTCTTCATTTGAGTGGTCAGAAGGTCTTTTGAACCCGGAAACTTTTCAAATGCGAATTTAGGTATTTTAGTAACGACATAATCCAGCGCGGGTTCATAGCAGGTTGGTGTGACTTTTGTAATATCGTTTTTAAGCTCGTCCAGATTATAACCAACGGCAAGCAGCGCCGCAATTTTCGCTATCGGAAAACCGGTTGCCTTACTTGCAAGCGCCGACGACCTGGAAACCCGGGGATTCATTTCGATAACCACGCGCTCACCCGTTGTTGGATGCACGGCAAATTGTATGTTGGCTCCGCCGGTCTGCACCCCGACGCGATTTATGATCTTGCAGGCTTCATCACGCATTGCCTGATATTCCTGATCGGTCAGAGTCTGTTGCGGGGCGATTGTTATGCTGTCGCCGGTGTGGACGCCGCAAGGATCGAAATTTTCAATAGAACAAACGACTACAAAAGTACCTGAAGAATCACGCATGACTTCAAGTTCGAATTCTTTCCAGCCAAGAATACTTTCTTCAACCAGTACTTCAGTAGTTGGACTTTCATGCAACGCCTGAACCAGCATTCCGGTGTATTCCTCAGGCGTGTAGGCAATACCTCCCCCGCTCCCGCCAAGTGTATAGTTAGGTCTTAAAATCAGAGGATAACCCAATATTTCAGCGGCCTTCATACCCTGTTCGAAACTTTTTACCATTTCGCTTTTTGGATATTTTGCGTCTAATTCATCAAGAATCGACCTGAATTTTTCGCGGTCTTCCGCGGCTTCGATTACGCTCGGGGTGGCGCCAAGCATTTGAACTTTGTTATCGCGAAGTACACCTTTTTTATCCAGCTCGAGCGCCAGATTCAAGGCCGTCTGCCCGCCAAGAGTAGGGATAACGGCATCCGGCTTTTCGATTTCGATGATTTTTTTAAGATACTCAAATTTCAGCGGCTCAATATAAGTTCGGGTGGCTATTTCCGGATCTGTCATAATAGTTGCCGGATTTGAGTTGACCAGAATAACTTCAAACCCCTCAGCCATCAGGGCCTTGCAGGCCTGAGTGCCCGAATAATCGAATTCACATGCCTGGCCGATCTGAATAGGTCCACTTCCGATTATCAGAACTCGCTTGATGTGTTGCATTTTTGGCATTTTAAAGTCCTAACTTGTTATCATTTGTGTAAATAAGCTCTGGCTTTACATGTTTATACTGTTCGAACTTATAGCGCATCTTATTCAATCGTAATAAAAAATCCTCGAGGCTTAAATCAGGATTTTTCTGAATATTCTTGATCTCTGCCAGAATAAACTTCTGCGAAGATTCCGGATGAAAGCAGAAGCTGTCGAGAAAATATTTTTTTCCGTAAATCTCGATAATCCGGGCCTGGAAAAATTCTTTGCTGTCAAAACCGAAGACCAGATTGCCTTGTTCAATTTCCATTTTTTTGTTCGTCATTAGATTCTTAACAAAAATAATATTTTCTTTCGTTTTAATATACTCAAATAGAATATGCTGCTGAGTTGTTTTCAGGATTCCGAGAGCCTTGAGATCATCTTCGGATAAGCGTAGATCCCGGTGTTGTTCGCAAACAGCGAGCGGAGTTTTCATATAACTGGTCAGGGGTCGAGTCAGAAAATACCACTCGTAAAACTGATGCATTCGTAAATTAAAATTCGGTTTATTTTCATCCAAAGAACCCGTATTTTCGAAGAATAGTTTCCTGGCGCTGTTGAGTTCGTTAGTAAATTCGTCGCCGGTATAATAACCGATCAATTTCTTCAATGACTGCTTAAAAGCATCATAATACATTTTTTTTACTCTCTGAAACATTCACCTGATGCATCGTCGTTACAAAGTAATCAAAAAGCTTACCGGCCTCATGTGGCCCAGGATGGCTTTCAGGATGATATTGAATTCCTAAACAATTATATTTTTCTGAGTAAAAGCCGGCAACAGTTTGATCATTCAGATTTATGTGAGTAACGGCAATATCCGCCGGCAGCGATTTATCCTCAACCGCATAACCGTGGTTCTGGCTGGACATATAAATCTCATTCAGCAATTTGTCGCGAATGGGATGATTTGCTCCGCGGTGGCCGAATTTCATTTTATAAGTTTTAGCTCCGAGAGCCAATGATAACACCTGATGGCCCATGCAAATTCCGAAGATCGGGATTTTTCCAAGAAAGGAATTAATCGTATCCGGTGCGACCTGAACGGCGGCCGGGTCGCCCGGGCCATTTGTCAGCATCAGCGAATCGGGCTTCCAGTCGGCAATGACCTTTGCGTCTGTTCTCGAAGGAAAAACACGCACTTGCGAACATCGCAGCATCAATTCGCGGAGAATATTTTCTTTCGCACCGAAATCAAGAACAGCAACCCGCGGGCCTTTCGGATTTTGTCCTGCGAAGTCTTCAATCTTTTTACGGGAGCACAGATATACCCAGTCAGATTCCGTACCGCGTTGTTTTTCAATCAGTAAAGCAGCCTTTTTCCGGGCTTCTTCCTGATTTGCGCCTGTTGTAATGGCACCCCACGGAGTTCCACTGGAGCGCAATTTAATTACCAGTCTGCGGGTGTCAACTTCGGTTAAGATCGGAATGTTATTTTCAATCAGCCTTTTGACCCAGCTGTTTTCACGGACCGTGTTCTGCACTTGAACGCAGACGAACCCCTGAATCCACATTTGATCGGATTCCCAGACTTTTCTGTCCGCGCCATAGTTACCCTGCATCGGGGCAGTCATAACGATAATCTGTGAAAAATACGAAGGATCCGTGGCGATTTCCTCGTAACCCGAGTGTGAGGTATTAAAAACTACCTCTCCGGCCTTTTCGGGAAATGCGCCCTGTTCACTCAGCGTGACACCTTCAAAACATTCACCATCTTCAAGAACCAGAAAAGTTTTTTTCATATTTATCCTGTAACACCATCTCCGTTGTCGAAAATTTTCCGTATCAGGGCTTCCCTAAGGAAAACTCCGTTTTCGACCTGTTTTAAAATCACACATCTTGAATCTGCGAGTACTTCAGATTCAATCTCTACTCCGTAATTGACCGGGCCCGGATGCATGACAAGGGCACTGCTTTTAAGTGCTGCCAAACTCTTAGGATTCAATCCGAAATTTTCACGATAGTCTTCTAACAAGAAAATATTCTCATTATCATGACGTTCTTTCTGAACCCGTAGCGCAATTACGGCGTCTGCCCACTCGAGTGCTTCATTCAGTTTTGAAAAAGTCTGAACATTTTCTGGTAATTCCGAAGGCAAAAATTCGGCAGGTGCGCAGAATGCGATATTGTAATTTAATTTCAGCGCCAATTCCAGGTGTGAAGAAACAACGCGGGAATGTTTGATGTCACCGACAAACAAGACATTCTTGTTTTCAACTTTTTTAAATTTTTCTTGCACTGTCAGCATATCCAGCAGCGCTTGGGTTGGATGCCCTTGCTTGCCCCAACCGGCATTGATCAGCGGAACCTCCAGCTCTGTTTCGATTTTGGCAAGATTCACAAGGTCATTACATCGAACTATAAAAAACAAAGGCCGCATTGACTGAATATTAAAAACCGTATCTTCAATCGTTTCGCCCTTTTCAATGCTGGTTCCGATTCCGCCATCGAGTATCAGCGGGTGATACCCGGCTCGACTACACGCCGCTTCGAAACTGAACCGGGTACGAGTACTCGGTTCAAAAAAGAGTAGAGCGGCAGTACCTTTATATCCGGAATGATAGGCGCCTGAGGTATATTGAAATTTATTGAAGTTTACTTTTAGATTTAGCGCTTCTGAAAATAGAGTATCGATATTTATTTTTTCGTAATTATTCAGAGTTATCAGAGAGCTTTTGCTCGAGGGCATTGTTACAAATGCTAAAGCCTCATTCGAGTTTTGTCAAAATTCGATTCATTCGGATTCCCAATGACTTGGAAATGAAATCTTGCGTTGAGGAATACGACATCCAAACGAACAGTGGTTTGCCGATAATTTGATCAATGGCAATCACTTCAGCCGAGTCGGGCTCTGTGCCGGCTCCGCGGAAGTCGTCTGCAACAAAGATATGCGCATCATCCAGCTTTAACCTGCTGATCGGAAGCAGTTTAGCGACGTCGTAGGGCCTGTAGATTGTCCGGGTCAAATCAGCACACTGTTCTTTGTAGAGCCCTTGGCCGGGATCATCAGTTTTTTCAACCAACACATAATTACATTTTGCCGAATTGACCGAAAATTCTCCGCTGGCGTACTCGATTTCGTCCAGATTGGCGGCAATGACTCTTTTAATAAATGTTTTTGAGTTTTTATTGAAAATGACCAGCTCCCCGCGATTTGGCGTACGTTGAAGCATAACTTCATCGGACCACGGAAATTTGAGTCCAAAAGAAATTTTCGAAGCAATAAGATACTCCCCCGAAAAAATGGCGGGCGCCATTTTTTGTGAAGGAACTTTATAGACCGAAACCAGGAACGCCCTGCAAAATAATGCCAGAATTACGGTAATAAAAATAACCGCGTACTTCATAGTCCACCTATTTTTTTGAAGATCCGCGCAGCTCTTAGCTTTAGCGGGTCGCAGATCATCGGAGCCGTGGGAATTGTTTCTTCACAGCTCAACCAGATATAGAGGGCGCGCCCGACCAGATATTTTGCCGGCACGAATCCCCAGAATCTGGAGTCTTGTGACTGATCCCGGTTATCGCCCATCACAAAATATGAATTTGCCGGCACAATAAAAGTTTTTTCAATCGGGTCGACATGTTCGCGATCGGCAAAAAGGCGAATCAGATGTTCTGCCTCATTATCATCCGGAAGATCCGCGATAGTTTCAATAAAGTAATTATGGTTTTCATCATCTTCAAAACTGTTTTTGCCGATGCTTCCGATCGTCCAAGGACGGTCGTTTACGGTAATCTGACCATTTTGAACACTGACTTTATCTCCGGGAAGCCCAATCAGCCTTTTGATGAAAAACACATCCCGGTTTTCAGGAAACCTGAAAACGACGATGTCTCCTCTTTTGGGTGATTTGTAACGAACCAACCAGCCGTCTCCGAGCGGCTCACAGTTGGCGCCGATCGATGCTTCGGGGTGCTTGAGACAGGCGCCGCCCGGTCCACCGTGGTCACGCGGATCGTGCACCACACCTGTGGTCTTGTCGACGATGCGCCAGCGAAAGCTGACCGCGCCGCCGTCGCCTTGGCAAGCGGTCGCACCGAGGCTGGCGCAGAGGCCGAGCGCGGACCCGAGGGTGGCGATGCGAACCTTCCTTGTCATGCCTGGTTCACCATGATACCGATCTTCGTCACGATGGCGACCCT
>JANOJH010000342.1:0-2554 GCA_031408135.1 Bdellovibrio sp.
GGGGTTTTCAGTTCCGCACTAAAAATGCTGCCTAAATCCGGAAAATGGATGGATTTTATTAAATTCGTACTCGGTGCCGGCATGTGGGGTGCAGCACTTTACTATGCTCAGTTCATCACAAACGAACGGTGGTGGATCGCTCTAATTGCCGCAAGTTTTGTAGCTTTCACTGTCTGGAAAGGCGCTTTCCGCATCCGAAAAAATCTGCTGATACAAAGTATTCTGCTTGTTATTTTCACCTTTTCGGTGTCGGTGCTTCTACTTAGTATTTTCAAGCCGCAAACGCTCGAGAATGCGTTTCGCATCAACGTAACTGAAGCCACCGATACAAATAAAAATGCCGACTGGGCTGTCTACTCTGATGAAGCCCTTATCGAAGCCCAGAAATTAAACCTCCCCGTCATGATCGACTTTCATGCCGAGTGGTGCGCCGCCTGCCACGAACTCGACGAGAAAACATTTTCCACCGACGAATTCAAAGCCCTCGCCCAAGGCTTCAGACTGCTGAAATTCGACGCCACCGAGGATAACGAGCAAATTTCACAGGTTCTACGCAAATATCAGGTGAAAGGCTTGCCAACAGTGCTTTTTATCAATAGAAATGGCGTTCTACTTAAAGAACTGACTTTTACGCAATTTCTGGAAATGAACGAGCTGAAGTCTAAAATGCAGGAGGCTCTCAAGTGAGCACAACAGACCTCGTCCGCCTTAACAAACTTTTAGCTGAACGCGGATTGGCTTCTCGCCGTGGCGCCGACAAAATGATTGCCGATGGCATGGTTGTCGTTAACGGAAAAAAAGTTTACGAGCTCGGAATTAAAGTAAACCCCAATAAAGATAAAATCGTCGTTGACGGCAAACCGATAAAATCCAAAGCCGAAAATATCTACATCATGTTCAACAAACCGAAGAATGTTATTACTTCAATGAGTGATCCTCTTGAACGCCCTACTGTAGCCGATTTCATGGGTGAACTTCCCGCACGCGTCTTCCCGATTGGCCGCCTTGACTGGGAAAGCGAAGGCCTCCTTATCCTTACGAACGACGGCGACTTCGCCCAAAAAGTCATGCACCCAAAAACTGAAGTCACAAAAACTTACCACGTTAAACTTGACGGCCAACCGCAGGAATATCAGATCAAAAAATTACTCAGTGGCGTATCGATTCCCGGTGGTCGCGTCAAAGCTAAACACGTTGAAAAAATTAAGATGACCAAATCCAGTTCAAAGAAAACTTCCGAAAAAAACGACTGGTATAAAATCATCATTACCGAAGGTAAAAATCATCAAGTCAGAGAAATGTTTAAAAAAATCGGCTTCGACGTTTTAAAACTTCATCGCGTTGCCATCGGCAAACTGCGCATTGGCACTTTAGATCGCGGCCAGATGGTGTTCTTGAATGAAGCGGCCACTCAAAGGGTTTTCTTGCAGGATCTGCCTGAAGATATTCACCGTCGCAGTGAGGTTCGTCATAAATCGACGAAAGCAAAACCCGTTGATGCGAATCGGAAGAAGTTTAATAAAAGCCTTGATAAGAAGTGATTCAGTCGGCTGTAGGTTGATAAAACCGATTGCTAGCCATCCTCCTGCTTTATTCCAATACGTTTTCTTGGCTGCTCAGGTATTAAAGTCAATTCTCGTATTGCATCAAATACAACTTTAAATTGATGATCATATTTTCGCTCGAGCAAATCAAGTTTGTATGCCAACTCAACATGCGAAGATAACATTTTTCTTAAACTAATAAAGGCACGTACAACTTGAATACTTGCGTTTACAGCCACCACGCTATTTAAAACGCTCGCAAGCATCACCGTTCCGTGCTCAGTAAAGACATAATGTCTGGTTCTTCGCCCACCGTAAGTCTTTGAGGTCGCAATTTGTGACCTCAAAGATTCCTCTTCAATTTCAGTAAGTTGAAACATAAAGTCATCGGGGAAACGATGCGAATTTCTTCTCACCTGTTGATTTAAGTATTTGGTTGTAACTCCATAAATTCGAGCCAAATCGGAATCTAGCAAAACACGATGGCCTCGAATGGATAAAATGAACTTTTCAATTTGATCTTGAGGTATTAGGCTCATACTGGTGAATTATGCATTTACTATGCTGATACCAAATCAAATATTTGGCCTTGTAGATTCGACATACGGATTATAAACTGATCCCTTAAACTTCACCTGGTCGCTACACTCCATCCTCTAAGAGTTTAATTTCTAAACGAAATTTTCGTTTTCGGATGGTACTTCTGAATTTTTTGAAAAAAAATTCAGAAGTCTGCAACGAAAAAGATAATCTCTTGTAAAAACAAGTACTTCTAGAGGCGCGAGTTCGCTGCAGGTGAAGTTTAAGGGATCAGTTACTACGGATTAATACAAACAATTGTTCCTCAAATCTTGAGGTTGCAAATTGCAACCTCAAGATTTCTCTTTAATATCAATAGCTTACATGTGTTTTCTCAAAAAAATTATCTGCAGCGTTGAGGTCCCACCGTTCTCACTAACGATGGGGTTTCGATCCCCGGTGGTCGTGTTAAAGCCAAACACGTTGAAAAA
>JANOJH010000413.1:0-2084 GCA_031408135.1 Bdellovibrio sp.
GATGATGGAACTTTCTTCCGCGAAATCGAAGATAACTGCTGGAGTGCTGAGAAGCGCGTGCAAGAATGTGATCAGCACAAAGTAAATGTAAAACAAGAAGAGTTGACCGCTCAGCTTAAACTAGCATTTGAACCATTCAGAAGATTCACTTCTAAAGCTACACAGACCTTTGCTACGCTCTTAGGTGAGCGTTCTATGGACATTAACTTCTATATAGACAAACGCACTGGTGAGATCGCAACAAAGAAGATTGAGATACAATCTCGCATTCAAAAGATCGACCAACTCCACAAAGATGGAACTATCACTAATGAAGAATTTAATGAGGTCATTGAAATTAAAAGAAAGACGCTAACTGTCCTCGACAATGAACTACATACTTATCAAAATGTTGAGAATAAAATATTACAGGATGGTCTGAAGATCATCGAACTCTTACCTAAAATTAGTGATTTCATAGACTTAGATGGAAATGAGTTAGATAAAGCACGTTTGGTTAAAATTGTGCTATCGAACCCGATTCTAACAGGTCGAACTATCGAATTTTCCTATGAAAATCCGTTCGATGTCCTGCTCGAAAATGTTCGAGAAAAAAATTGGTGGAGGCGGAGGGAATCGAACCCTCGTCCGCAAGAGATCCACAGAAAGGCGCTACATACTTAGTTTGTGATTTATTTGTTGATCGGGCTTCCACAAACAAAATACCGATCAACATTCCCCCTGTAACTCTTAGGTTGTGCTGCTGGAGAAAACCCGCACAACCGATCCGGCATTATTTACGGACGTTGAGTCAACACCGGCGACTCACCCAAAATCCGAAAGCAGACTAAGCTGCTAAAGCGTAATTATCGTTAGATAATACAAGTTTGCACGTTTTTATCGAAGTCCTCATGCGCTCCGGTATGCTCCTCTTGCTTCACGACCCACGTCGAAACCAGGTCGCCCCCATAAACAAAAACAGACAATCAGTATAAGTCATATCATATGCAATGGGAACCTAAAGTTTCCCCATGCGCCCTTTGTTGAAGTCATCTATGGCCTGATGAATTTCCGCAGAGGTGTTCATCACAAAGGGCCCGTGTCCCACAATTGGTTCGTTAATCGCAGCACCAGCCAAGACCAACAGTTTTGAGTCAGCGCGGGCCGTTAAATTGAAGTTGTCGTCAGAATGGTCGAGCGCGGCGATTTCGGCTGCCTTCAGCACTTCGCCTCCATTCAGCTGTACTTCACCGCTTAAAACAAAAACCAAAGTGTTGAAGTTTTTTTCAATTTTGAAGTTCTGAGTGCCATTTTTTTTTAGTCTGACGTCATAAAGTTCAATTGGTGTAAAAGTTTTTGCGGCACCTTTGCTGCCGTTGAATTCGCCTGCAATGACGCGAACGATGCCGGCCTCTGTTTCTACCTGCGGAATTTGGTCTGACGTAATGCCCTGATACCGCGGGCTTGTCATTTTGTCTTTCGCCGGCAAATTCACCCACAGCTGCACCATTTCAAAAATGCCGCCGGTTTTCGAAAATTCTTCGCTGTGCATTTCGTCGTGCACAAGACCAGAGGCCGCTGTCATCCATTGCACATCACCTGGCCCTATCTTACCGCCGCCGCCGGCCGAATCGCGATGAACCACGCCGCCCGAATAAACGATCGTTACCGTTTCAAAACCGCGATGCGGGTGTTCACCCACACCGCGAGCTTTTTTTGTTGGAGTAAATTCAGCGGGCCCGGCGTAGTCCATCATCAGGAAGGGCGAAAAGGCTTCGCCCTTTTGCTGATAAGTAAACATCGTTCTGACCGGAAAACCATCACCCACCCAGTGGGGCTTGTCGCTTCGCTGTTTGAATAAAATATTTTTCATAAATAAATTCCTTACGCTTGTTTGGAGCAATATGCATGTTACCCCATTGATTCATAATTTGGGCAACCGAACCGATAAAAAAGCTGCTTTTTAAGACTCATGACGTTTGAACCTTAAGCACATTTTAAATGGAGTATCGACTCTAATTATTTCATTAAATTTCACTTTTATGTTTTTTTTTGGGGAAAAATGAAGTGGTGTCAGATTAATTGTAACATTTGATGCGACATAT
>JANOJH010000415.1:0-5088 GCA_031408135.1 Bdellovibrio sp.
TTTTTATTTCACAGTCCACGATAGGCTATCGGCATTTGTATCACAAAACTAAGCAGCCTTTTTGCGCTTTATTTTTTTACGAATCTACTTGTTGCAGCAGTCTTAAAGGCAAAAGAATGCCATGACTGAGACAGTCTGAAAAAACGAACAGCAGATTTTACAAACAGGCATGAGTTGAATAGGACATTGTTTTCATTTGTGCAATTGGGGGTCTAAACTATGCGCGTGGAGCGTGAAATAATAGCATTAGTCATTCAGCCAAAAGAGAGTCGACAAGATTCGGGGCTCATCGGTAAATTTTAAGGAAGAGACGGATACAACGAATTCTCAAGTTTAAACACGACGACCAGAAGTCTCGAGCCGCAACGCCACAACCTGCAGTTGGATAGATGCATACACAGAAAGGACAGCGCGAAAATCCTTTGAATACTGCTACCATAAACCTTGAACAAAAGTGAATAAGTCTCACATAAGATAAGACGAGCAGAAGTAGTTCCTGGCCACGATCGCGAACATTTGCAATCAGGCAGCTTTGCATTTTTTTACTTTTCAATCTTACAACAAGTAGATTCCCTCAAACTTTTGCCCAGTCAATCCGCTAAAACCCTACTCCAGAGCCACGTTCAGGCGAAAAATGGTCGTTTTTCTTCCACTCGATCGGGAGAAGAGCCAAACTATTTACACATGTTTTTTCCTACAACGCTTATAACTGCCGGCTGCGTGAAGAGCTTTTTCGCCAGCAATATAATTTTTCCCTGGTAACGCTCTCATGCTCCGCTGCGATGTTCAGGCTCTTGTTAAAATCATTTCCGTAGATTTCATCTAACCCACAAAAAGAAGAAAGAGCCTGGACATCTGCAAAGCTAAATTATTGTGAAATTTTTGATTTCAAGCTGGGACGTTTTGTTTTTGCCGGAGAAGGCTTCAAACCCAGGTATTCTACTTCAGTATCTTCTGTAATCTTAATTTCGATGCCTAGTTTACGAAATATATTACTTAAATTACCATATGTCGGTGGCTTTACTTTACACTTATAATGTGCCGAATCTTTTACTTTTACTAAAAACCCTCGGTTGGTATCAAACCAAGAGATAAAGTCACCATTATTTTTAGAGCAGCGTCTTTTTGCATTTTCAAATTTCTCAGAAGGATGGTACGACGAGTCTGAAAAAAAATATTCGTTTAAAGAAAGCTTACACTCAAGACTAATTGTCACATTATTAGAATTGCGAAAATCAAAGCGAATACTGTCCTCGGATTGCACAAAAGTATTCGGCACAAGTTTCCATTCTGTTTGTGCTTTTAAAACGACTTTGCTGCTTTCCGTTTTACGACTGAATTTACAATGAGTTTGATTGTCGCTGAAACTCAGCCATTCCTTGTCTTTCACAGTTATCTCTGCAACTGTTTTAAAATTAAACTCATGTATAACCATCTTATTTAAAGGGACACTATAACCGAGCTCCAATAGTTTTGAGCTACCTTCTCCGCTACCGTATAAAGATTGCGTAATTAGAATTGAAAAGGAAAAAATTATTAATGCTTTCATGGATTACTCCTCGGAAAAGCACATTGAAAGCTTTAATATTTTATCTCTCTATCTGCGCGTAACAAGATGTTGGGTTAAGAACTGATCCCTTATAAGGTCCCGCCGTCGTATGTCTTGTTTTGAGACGCAACACGAATCGCCTGACTATTTTATTTCTGATATCGGAACATTCAAATCAAGACTGAGCCGCTCTTTGATTCTTCTGGAATCTTTAAGGAATTCCTTTGAGATCAGCGGGGTAAACAGAATTGTGCCTTGATTCCATTGCGCGTCTATTCCGTAAAGGATAACCCAGTTTGAGCTTTCTCGAACCGTATAAAATGCAGTGCTGCCGGTAATTTGGTTGGTCGACCTTTTGTCGCCACTAAATTCCGGATGATCGGGATTCGAAATCAAATTATAAATCCCGGCATACAAAATCTTAATACTGTCGTTGCCTTGTAGAATTTGGCTTGTGCGATAAAGCGAAGTAACGCATTTCCAGCCGAATATCTGTCTGCATTTTTTTAAAACGATATCTTGATTCGGTTTTATTGCCTCGACGGCCAATGGCAATTTCCAGGTGGCATCTGAGCCGACTGCGGTTTTAATCGTGCTTTGACTTATGTTTGCGGCATCCGAATATTCATAAACAAACGTGCTTGGGATTGCAGATCTTTTGTACGAAGAAAAACTATTCAATATTGCATCAGCCGTTACCGCAGCATTTTCCGCCTTCTTTTCAATCATTATTAAAATGCGCGAAAAAGCTGCGCTCGGTCCGTTATTGAAAAAAATAATATGCGCGCCGTTATTGCTGACAACTTCCGGATCAAATTTCGAAACCTGTGCCCGCACGGCCTGCAGTTTGTTTTCTTCTCTTGAATTTTTGAAAGTTGTCAAAACAGCGTCAATTTCGCCAGCAACTTTATTGTTTATTTCAAGGGTTCGGTCAGACTCGCTTAAATTCAGGTTCAGACTCTTTGCCGGTGAAAGAATTTTATTATACAGACCGTTATTACTCAGAGTCATGGCGTTCAAAAACTTCAATAATTCATTTCGACTGTCGTCTAAAGGTGCCCCGGCTTCGAGAATCTCGGTATCGACCTGACCTTCAACTGCGAGCACGTTAAATCCCAATAATGAAAACGATATGATCCATTTAAACATATGCCTACTCCCCGGGTTGGAGGTAAATCTACCCGAATCTGCGGGATAAAACTAATTTTTCGTGGCGAAAAAACAGTGTCTAAACTATTTACACTTGCTTTTTTCCTACAACGCTTATAACTGCCGGCTGCGTGAAGAGCTTTTTCGCCAGCAATATAATTTTTTCCTGGGTAACGCCCTCGTACTCCGCCGCAATGTTCAAGCTCTTGTTAAAGTCATTTCCGTAGATTTCATCAAATGCGATAAGGTTGCAGAGTGCGCCCTTTTTCTGAAGACCGATGTCATGCTGGCCAATTAAATATCTTTTAGCCCGGCTTAGTTCTTCTGAGGTCACTTTTTCATTTACCAGTTTTGAAAATTCAGCCTGAAACATCTCGATCGATTTTTCAACTTTCACATGCGAGCAGGCAATATAGCCGCCAAAATACCCGGTTTCCAAAGACTCCATTCGCATCGGTGATACGGAATAAGCCAGCGCATTTTTATCGCGTAACTCAAAAAACAAACGCCCCCCCTGCCCAGCAAGTATGGCCTCGATGGCATGAAGTGTGTAACGGTCCGGATCTGAAAGCGTAAGCCCTCTCCAGCCAATAATGACGTGAGATTGCTCTTTTTCACTTGCTAGAAATTTTTTCTGGCCGGACTTCAGCTCAGCTATTTTATGTGCAGGCTGTGTTGCGTCGGTTGAACGAAAATTCTTTTCGAGCCTCTTTATTTCATTGATCCATTTTGCCTTATTATAATCGCCAACCACGACAACAGTCAGGTTTTTATTGATGAGAAGACGATTCCTCATTTCGAGAATTTGATCCCGAGTAATTGATTTCAGGGATTCATTTGTGCCGATTGCCTCGTAAGCAAGGGGGTGATCTCCAAAAATTGATTTAAGAAACTGTCTGACACAAAGGCTTGACGGATGATCCTCGCGAGACTTTATGGCTTGGGCCAGAATGGATTTTTCACGCGCAATGGCCTCATTACTAAACGTTGAGTGGAGAATCGAATCTGTCATAAGTGACAATGCGTTATCCTCAAAGGCAGAGAGGTAATCTACGGAAAATCCCGCTGTGTTTTTACCCGAAAAGGCTCCAAGTCCAATTGCCGATTCCTCAATTTCCTTCAGCACTTGTTCTTCGGTTTTGCTTTCGGTTTCCCCCACCCACACCCGCGACATCAGATCTGACAAGCCCATGGATTCTTTAGTTTCAAGCCTTGCCCCGCCGCGAAAAACCAACTTTGCTGATACGGTCGGAGTGTCCTTTGAGGTTTTAAACAGGAGAGTTATCCCAGAGTCCATCTCAACTCTTTCAACTTTTTGATCGGCACCAACTTGTGTGGTCTTCAATGTCAGATTCGGGATATGAACTTTTTTGTTTTTCGGTACAGTTATCTTTTTGTTATCTGTGCTCTTTTTCCAGATTTCCTTGATGCTTAAAAGTTGTTTTCTTGATTTTTTGGTGTCCACGTCGCCTAAAAACGAAACGCTCAACTTGTTCAGTTGAAGATATTTTTTTGCAACCTTTTGAACGTCCCGCGGAGTAATTTTATTCAGCATGCTGAGATATTTTTTCTGCGCATTCTGGTCTTGAAAATAAAACTCGAGGGTTCCGGCTTTGTTGGCTAGGCCGTCAACAGTTTCGACTGAATAAAACTGTTCCGCCGAAATTGCAACATGAGCGCGCTTGATTTCGTCCCAGCTGACCTCTGAATTTTTCAACAAATTTATCTGAGCACATATTTCGTTTACAATTTCGTCAAATTTTTCTCCCTGATAGTGGGCCGAGATGGCGAACAACCCTTCGTCTTTAGGATTATAATTGAATGCCGATATTGAACTAACGATCGGCTTTTCAAGCCGTAGCTTTTTTACCAACATTGAGCTGTCGCCCTGGCCAAGAATCATGGCAAGAATGTCCAGCGCAGGTATATCTTTATGTTTGATGTTCGGGGCTTTAAACGCCAGATGAAGATGTCTGTCCTGAAGTTTATATTTTTCAGTTTTGAGCTGAAACTTAAGCTGCGCCGGCTCTTTTTTTCGTACAACTTTTCGCAACCTAAATGGCTTAAACGAAGAAAAATATTGT
Organism: Bdellovibrio sp.; assembly: GCA_031408135.1. GTDB lineage: Bacteria > Bdellovibrionota > Bdellovibrionia > Bdellovibrionales > Bdellovibrionaceae > Pseudobdellovibrio. Next base: position 4,783 of record JANOJH010000415.1, read on the forward strand.
GACACCTTGCTTTTCATTTCTTTAGATTCGAAATCACCACTTACAACGAGAAACATGTTCGATGGTACGTACCGGGATTGATAGAAAGCCTTAATTTTTTTAGCAGACCAACTCCTGACATTTTTTTCGTAGCCAATTACCGGAATTCCATACGCATGTTTTTTAAACGCCGAAGAAAACAGTAATTGTGACGATCTTCGGCCTGGAGAATCTTGGCCCATTTTAATCTCTTCGCAGACAACTTCGCGCTCGCTGTCGACCTCTGCGGGATCAAAAATCGGGGAACCCATCATCTGACTGACGACA
>JANOJH010000416.1:0-1845 GCA_031408135.1 Bdellovibrio sp.
GTAGAGATCATGAATTTATTGCGGCACCTGGCGCGAACAACAAACAAAGCAATTCTAATTGCCACACACGAATTGGATCTGGCTTTGCAAACGGCAGATAAAATCTGGCTTGCAACTTCTAATAAAAAAATTCTTACTGGCCTTCCGGAAGATTTAGTCTTAGACGGCTCATTTGACGAAGTCTTTCAATTGAAAGGCTTTGATCTAAAGACCGGAAAGATGAGCCATGAGGCCCATCGCAAAATTTCAGTTCAACTGATTGGAGAAGGACATGAATATTTGTGGACAAAGAATGCGCTGGAGCGAAGTGGATATGAGGTGGCCACTGATGCACTGATTACTATAACAATGATGAATAAAGAGGATAAAACACTTTGGCAAATTAGCTCATTGGATTTGAATCAGTCTTGCAACACTCTTGCTGAACTTCTTTCTATCTTGAAAGGTCAAACCAACTTATAATTTAGAATTAATTACTTTTTCAATTTCAGCTTTGTTGTACCTGACAAGCTTACCAAAAACCCTTCTTTCAATCCCATAATCACTTAGGCGTCTGATTGCTGTTAATTTCGATTTTATCGAAAGCATCTTCATTACCTCTTTAATAGGTACAAATTGAGGTGACGATTCAGATATCCTTTTTTCATAAACCACCTTACGGATCAAATTCTCAAACTCATCAACTGTTAAATCTGTCACTTTCATTTGTCCAATAACTTTTAACGCTTGTTATCTGATACGCGGCCCTATTAAATTCTTGCGTTCAAAGATGATAATGTTTTAATATAAACCAAAAAGATTATATTAAATTCAGTACAAAAATTGGCTAAAAAAATTTATTAATCGACATTTGTCCGGTAATATTCAGATAAATTACGATCAATTAACGTATAAAAAAATAAATAAGATAATTTTACTATCTTTTATATAGTTTTAATTATATATTTGTCGAAACAAACGACAAAAAAATGAGAGTTAAAGGAAGCCCTTACAAAATCAACGGAAAAGAATTTGCCAAGCGCATTAAGAAATTGCGATTGAAGCACGATTTAAAACAATTCGAGGTGGCCAAGGCCATACAAAAAACCCGTGCGGCCTATGGAGGTTGTGAAAATGGGTCATTCTTACCTGGAATTGAGATGATAATTGGACTTCGGGAATTCTATAAACGCCACGGAGAGAATCTAAGCTTAGATTATCTGTTTGGCTACGTGGATAATCCGGAAGGCCTCATCGCTAGAATTGACCAATCATCGGAGATAAAAACCCTTGAAGAGGCTATAAAAAAAAATGAGGATTTGATCGAAACACAAAGGGACTTAATAAGAATGTTAAAGGAAAAACTTAAAGACTAGGCTTATGAAAAATATTGTTAAATTCAATTGCATAGAAATTAGTGAACATCCTATTAGTTATGAAATAAATTCTTTATTCGGTTTTTTTAAAGTGATAGGGAATCGAGGTGAATCATTAGCAAGCAAAGAGTACCTTGAAGATGCCGTTAACTTTTTACTAAGAAGCATTCGTTATTCAAGAGCAATCCGATATTTTGATTCCGAATCAAATATTGACGGTAGAGTGGAAGATTATCTAGTAAAAGGTAAAAATGAATTGCCTGGTATTTACAAACGATACGTTGATCGTCTATGCCGAGAAATACGGGCTGGTAAAAACAACTATATTGTTTATGGAAGAAATGGCGACCAATTCCTTATTGACAATGTTATTTACTTTGATAAGTTATTCCTTCAAGAGATAGATGAACTAAATGAGAAATTAAAATTTGAATTCTGAAATCTGAAATCAAATCCTCTCAACTCCCAACCCCGGCTTAGCCGAGCAGGA
>JANOJH010000431.1:0-2608 GCA_031408135.1 Bdellovibrio sp.
TCAAAAGATCCGGCAGCAAGCGGAATTAATCCCAAAAATGCCAGTAGGTTGCCGGCGGGTGTGGCGGCCTGGGTTCCCCCGATAATTATTGCAAGACCGACAAAAACTCTGAGCCAGCGCGCCGCCGGGCTGGCAATGAATGCGACAAAATCTGGTGCCTTAATTTGCTTTTCCATTTTACCTCCTTAATGAAGTCGTTTCGTGTAATTTTACCCCATCGAATTCGTATTTACTGATGATCACCAATCCGAGGATACACAGAACAAGCATTTGCAAGAATGTGTCCAGTCTGAAAAACACCAACTTAAGACATACAGAAAAAAAATGGAAACTTACCGAGGCGCAACCTGCCAGATTTCGCCTCCGTCAGTTGCGCTATAGAGATTACCGTCTGGCCCCTGCACCAGCGAACGGAAACGGGCTTCCTTCATCGGAACATCACCTGCATTAAGCAAAGCGCCCTCGGGGTTCAGTTGCATCACCACCAACCGGTTAGCCGCCATTATTCCTAAGAGCAGGCGTCCATCCCAGTCTTTCCATTTGGCGCCGCTTAAAAATGTCAGCGGTCCTGTACCTTCGGAATTTCCTTCGTTCGTCCAAATGGGCTTTATCGCATTCGGAAATTTTTTCAGATCGGTCATCGGTGTTGGCAAACCGTCGGACCTGTTCGAAATGTAACCGCAATAATTGTCTGCGCACTTAACGCCCGCACCCGGAACAGGATCCCAACCATAGTTGCCACCGGCCACCAGTTTGTTAACTTCGTCAGTATGCCCCGGCCCGTGTTCAGCCGCAAAAACCTGCTGCGTTCCCGGTCGAAATGCAATGCCCTGAACATTGCGATGGCCATAGGTAAATATCCGGATGTCGCCGCCCATCGGGGTGTTGCTGCCGGGAGCGGCCTTGCCATTTCGATCAACTCTTAAAATTTTGCCACCGAGCTTTTTTAAATCCTGAGGTAAAGGACCGTTATGATTATCTCCGGTGCTCACATACAAAAATCCATCTGGCCCGAAGCGAATCCGACCACCACTGTGCGAGCCCGCACCGCCCCAACTGTTACCGGCATTCTTATACGCAATATCCGAAATGATATCTAACCGGCTACTGACCGCTGAAAACGCAGGATTTACAACAAGCCTTACAACCCGGTTGGTACGCGGGTTCGTGCTAAGATTCGAAGCCATGTACACATACACAAATCGATTTGTTGCAAAATCCGGATCCACCGCCACGCCGTTCATTCCGGATTGCCCCTGACAGAACAGATCACTTGCTACTAATGCCGAACCGACTGTGCCGAATAAGCGAATAACTGCGCCGTCGGGTTTTCTTACGGATAATCCGCGGCATTTTTCAGTAAAAAATAAATGTTGATCAGAAGTAAAAGCCAGATCCCACGGATTACTGAGATTGGTCATAAAATCTGTGCGCTTAAGAGTTGGTGGTACAGCGAAAGAAAGTGAATTAGTAAGTAAAAAAGCCAGAATCAAAAACACAAAACCCCCGGCAAAAAATATATTAGCGGTACGCTAGCTATATTTTCTGCCGGGGGCAAGGAATCGTAATTCTTATGTTCCGCAACGGTCAAAAATTACCGCTTCGGTGCCGCTTCCTTCGGTGTAGTTGGCAGTACCGCAGCCTGTGATATCAAGCGTTGTGGTTTTGCCGTCCGAACATGAACCTGACCAGCTACCGGCTGTTGGGCAGTTGCAAGTTCCACCGGCCCAAGTCACGTTGGTTGGAACGTAGTTGCAAATTACAGATGTTAAATTATTCGTAACGTTCAATGAGCCACCGCTCATAACCCGGCTAGATCGCGAAGTACCGGTTACCGTAATGTCGCCCGAAGTTGCAGTAGTCTGGTTGAAAAGAATTGTCGAACCGATGCTAAAGACGCGATTAATTCCATCATTGGTAAATTTAACAACGCTACTTGCTCCTGCTGGAGTAACTAGTTCGATACGCTGACCGAATGAACCGGTTTTACTAACTGCAAGCGAAGCGCCTCTTCGGCCAGTAACAGTAAAGTTCGGAACTCTTTCAATTCGAGAACCTGCCGCCCCCATGCTACAATTAGTACCGCCATTACTCCAAGTCAATGTTACGTCACCACTAAAAACAGCTGAACCAACTGTACAGCCGGCAAAAGTTCTGACTATTTGTCTGCTTCCTGAACACGAAACAGAAAATCCTGCACCTGCACAAGATGCTGCATTTGCCTGTGGCAAGAACAATTTAGCTATCATATTTTCATTTATATCATTCGGTGCAAAGCGAATGAATGATTGGCGAACTGAATTCTGCATTCGCTCCGTGTCTTTCATCGAAGCGATGCTGCCGGTACTGCCGCCCGATTCATCCACCGAGGCCATCACATCCCCGATCTGTTGTGCGGTTTCCTGAATATCCGTCGTGGTGGTGACTTCAGCCTTCTTACATCCGAAAAACATCATAGATGTTATTAAAAACAAAATTGGTAATTTCACTTTTTCTCCTTAGTTTGGTTTGTATCGCTTCATTTCCATAACGTGCCGAGTGAGCAAAGGTTACGAAAATTTTTTAAAGCTTCTCTAGTGTCGACCAATTGCTTTTGGGCTTCCAGTCT
>JANOJH010000437.1:0-1224 GCA_031408135.1 Bdellovibrio sp.
TCTTGGCGGAGAATTTTTTATGTTTCCCGGAGGCAAAGGAGCTAACCAGGCCGTGGCCGCTTCAAGACTGGGTGGAAATGTAACATTTATAGCTAAAGTTGGAAGTGATATTTTCGGAGAACAGGCTTTGCAACAATTCAAGAAAGAAGGAATTAATACAGAGTTTATCATTTCAGATAAAGAACATCCATCCGGTGTAGCGCTGATAACAGTTGACTCAAAAGGAGAGAATACCATTGTTGTGGCTCAGGGTGCCAACGGAGCGCTTTCACCAACCGATATTCAAAAGGCGGATAAAGAATTTGAGCGAGCTGATATTGTTCTGATGCAACTTGAAATTCCAATCGAGACAGTTGAGTATGTTGTTAAGCGCACAAAGTATTTCAATAAGAAGCTCATCCTGAATCCCGCCCCAGCGCAACCACTACCAGATGAATTGCTCAAAGGATTGTTCATCATCACACCCAATGAATCGGAAGCAGAGATACTTTTAGGGATTAAAATCACAGATACTAATTCTGTTCAAATAGCCGCTAAAAAACTTTACGAAAAAGGTGTTGCTAACGTTGTGATTACCCTCGGTTCTGAAGGTGCTTACATCTATAATAAGGATGGTGGCCGACTAATTCCAACAACAAAAGTAACACCCGTAGACACTACAGCCGCGGGAGATGTCTTTAATGGTTCTCTTGCAGTAGCAATTGCAGAAAATAAAAGTTTGGACGAAGCCGTTGAGTTTGCCAATCAGGCTGCCGCCATATCAGTCACCCGGATGGGCGCACAATCATCTGCACCTTTTAGAAATGAATTACAAAACAGTTTATAACCTACTCTATGAAATCTTTAACTACCGTCTTGCTTTGTCTGTTATTGCTGGCCAACGCTTTTGCACAGGAAACGAAAAAAGTAAACGCTCCTATTATTAAAGAAGAACTTATGCTAAGTAAAGCCACACTTGCAGATAAAATCAAAGGTGGCTGGGCAGGACAAACCATTGGCGTAACATTTGGTGGTCCAATCGAATTCAGATTTTGCGGCACGATGATGCAAGACTATCAACCTATCAAATGGTACGATGGCTATCTGAAAGAAACAATGATCAATAATCCGGGGCTTTACGATGACATTTATATGGATCTTACTTTCGTGGATGTTTTTCAAAAGAAAGGATTGAACGCATCGGTTGAAGAATTTGCAAAGGCTTACGCGAATGCCGGTTACATG
>JANOJH010000441.1:0-4136 GCA_031408135.1 Bdellovibrio sp.
TTTCAGCTGCCGGTCGTACAGACCTGGTCGATCAGGAAAATGCCGAATTAAAAATTTTAGAAACCTATTTGCCCGCACAAATGAGTCGTGAACAGATTGAAAAACTGGTCACCGAAGTCATTGCGGCAACTGGCGCTAAAACGATCATAGATATGGGTACGGTTATGAAAGAAGCCCAGGCTCGAGCGGCAGGCACTGCCGACGGCAAATTGATCAGCGAAATCATTAAGTCAAAATTAAACTGAACTAAAAGATTCTCTGGAGAATTATTGAGATATCCACCCGAATTCGTCGATCGAGTGCAAGAAGCCAACAACTTAGCGGACATCATCTCACAGTACACTCAACTTAAACAAAGCGGCAATGGCTACATGGGCCGCTGTCCTTTTCCGGATCACGCGGAGAAGACGCCGAGCTTTTCGGTTTCAGAAGCCAAGCAGGTTTACCATTGTTTCGGCTGCAAAAAAAGCGGCAACGTCTTTAGCTTTCTTCGCGACTACAACGGAATGAGTTTTCCTGAGGCGGTCGAATTTCTGGCCGAGCGATCGTCAATTGCGCTCCCTGAAATTCAACACGAATCGAGCGACAAATATCACGAACAGCAGGATTCTAAAAAACTCATGCTGAAGGCCAATAAACACGCGGCACACTTTTTTTCAGAAACATTAAAGCGGGTTCCTGCCGACCACCCGATAAAATTATACATTCAGAAACGCAAGCTGAACGCGAAAACGATCGAGGAATTTCAGATCGGTTACGCGCCTACGGAATGGGAAGGCCTTGTTACCCATCTGCATAAACAGAATGTCAGTGCCGCATTTGCAGAAGAAGCTAAGCTGATTCGCGCGCGCAAAGAAGGCAATGGTCATTTTGATTTGTTCCGCGACAGATTAATGTTCCCGATTTTGTCGCCGATGCAGGAAGTTCTGGCTTTCGGTGGCCGCATCCATGATCAGGGCGATCCGAAATATCTCAACAGCCCGGAGACTCTGGTTTTTAACAAAGGCCGCGTCCTTTATGGTCTCGCGCATACCGCAAAATATATCCGTTCTGATGACGCAGTTATTATTGTTGAGGGATATATGGACTTGGTCTCACTCTTTCAGGCCGGTCTTAAAAATGTTGCGGCCACGATGGGAACAGCACTAACCGCCGAGCACGCCAAACTGATCAAACGTCTGACAACTAATGTAGTTGTTTTGTTCGACAGCGATGAGGCGGGTAAGCGCGCCGCAGAGCGCAGCCTTCCACTCTTATTGGCTGCGGGTCTGTACCCCAAGGGGCTAATCCTGACTGAGGCGAAAGATCCGGACGAGTTCGTTACCAAGTTTGGCTTCGAATCTCTGAAGGCTAAAATTGATTCAAGCCCGGAGTTGTTTAATATGGTTTTACAGATGTGGATGCAGGATTATAAAGGCGAGGCTTCCCAAAAGGTTAAGATTATCGACCTTGTACGGCCCGTGTTTGATGTGATTCCTGACTCAAGACTAAAAAGTTTATATGCCCAGGAGCTTTCTTATCGCATGAGCGTAGGCATTGACTGGGTTCGCACGGCACTATTGAAACCACTGACCACGCGCGATTACCAAGGCGTTAAGGCCCCCGAAACCGACGAACCTGCTCAAAAAACGACAGCGCAGTTGCCTGTTCAGCCTTTATTTTTGATATCAGGTGCGCCGCAGGCAGAGTCTTTACTGATGCAGCTTTCGCTCAAGAGTTGTGCTAATTTCGAATTGTTCCTGTCACAGCAAATCTCGAGCCAAATCAGTCACTTAGGTGTTAAAAATCTCTTTGAAAAAGCAGAGCAAGTGTATAGACAAGACGTTAAAAAGTTTGATAGATTGACCAGTCTGTTAATTGACTACGTGGATCACCCTGAACTTTTGTTCTTGAATTCCTCTGTCGGACTAAATGAGTTCGACGCGGAAAAAGAGAACCGGATGATCGCAGATTGTTGTAAACGTATTCAACAGACGTTTTTGAAAGACCAGGCAAAAAAAATTGGCCAAGGGATAAATAAAAACGATACAGAAAAGTTAAAAGAAATCGATGATCTGCAAAGAAACAGAATTTCTCTAAACAAGACTGAAAAAAACTGAGTTTATTTTTTAAAAAAGTATTATTAAGTAGAAAAACGGTGGGATTTAATGGCAGAAAAAAACTCTAAAGACGCAAAAGTTATTTCCATTGCCGAGCAGGAAGCTCTAGCTAAAGAAGAAGTACAAAAGCTGGTCAAAGTTCAGAAAGAAAAAGGTCGTGTCACGATCGAAGAAATCAACGAAAGCCTTCCGGCCGAAGTTGTAGCGGTCAGTGTTCTTGATGCGTTCATGCAGTCTCTCGAGGCTAACGCTGTCATCATTACTGAACACACCGAAGCTGCGCGTGCAGATGAAAAAGAAGAATTCTTAGCTGACGTCGATAAAGATGAAAAAGACGAAGACGACGAAGACAAAGTTACCGGCGAAGACGTCAAAGGCAGCGATCCCGTTCGGCTTTACTTACGAAAAATGGGTTCTGTATCTCTCTTAACCCGCGACGGTGAAGTTGAAATTGCAAAACGTATTGAACGTGGTGAACGCGAAATCGTCAGATCCATGCTCCTTTCTCCGCTTGGAACCTTCGAAATCATCAACTTGGGTAAACGTCTTGAGCAGGGCCGGATTAAAGTTAAATCAATTTTCCGCGGCCTTGAAGACGAAGACACTCAATACGACGAAAAAGAATATATCGAAAAAATCTATCAGCTTATGAACATCGTGATCGAATATCAAAAAGCGACCGAGAAGCATTTCACTCAGTTGCGCGATGAAAATATTAATCCGAATGTCAGAGCCAAAATAATGGAAGACCTGAAAGTTATAAACCAAACGTTAATGGCTAACTTCGAGTCGATTAATTTTAACCGTAAAACAATTAACCGCGTGGTTATCAAGTTCAAAAATCTCGTTAACCGTATGGGAACTTTACGCCGCCGTATTAAAGACGGAATGGAAAAAACCTTCTCGAAAGACGTTGTCGGTTTAGTTGAGCGGCTTAAACTTGTTGAAACGAACGAAAAAGAATTAACCAAAATGACCCGCGATACCGGATTATCATTCGGTCGTTTCCGTTCTTATGTGATTCAGGCACAGGAAGCTGAAGTGCGCTTAGTACGCCTTCACGTCGACACTTCAATGAACTTCAAATGGATTCAGGAAACTTACACGGCCATCTGGAAAGGTGAACGTGAGGCTGATTTAGCAAAATCTGAATTAGTAGAAGCCAATTTACGTCTCGTTGTTTCTATTGCAAAAAAATATACTAACCGTGGATTGCAGTTCCTCGACTTAATTCAGGAAGGCAACATCGGTCTGATGAAAGCCGTTGATAAATTTGAATACCGACGTGGTTTCAAGTTTTCTACCTACGCCACTTGGTGGATTCGCCAGGCGATCACACGTGCCATTGCCGATCAGGCCCGTACAATTCGTATTCCGGTTCACATGATCGAAACCATCAACAAGCTCGTGCGCACCCAGCGGCTTTTAATTCAGGAACTTGGCCGTGAAGCAACGCCTGAAGAGATTGCGGATAAAATGGATATGCCGGTTGATAAAGTCCGAAAAGTTCTGAAAATTGCAAAAGAACCGATCAGTCTTGAAACTCCGGTGGGTGAAGAAGAAGACTCGCACCTCGGTGATTTTATCGAAGATAAAAAAGTTATTAATCCCGCGGAAGCCATTGTTAACCTTAACTTGGCCGAACAAACCCGCCGGGTGCTTTCAACTTTAACTCCGCGTGAAGAAAAAGTACTTCGCATGCGTTTCGGTATCGGTGAAGAATCCGACCACACGCTCGAAGAAGTGGGGCAGGATTTCAACGTAACTCGAGAGCGTATCCGGCAGATTGAGGCCAAGGCGCTTCGTAAGCTACGTCATCCAAGCAGGTCGAATAAACTGAAGACTTTCGTCGACAGCTAAATTCGAATTTCTCGACAGAATGAGTAATAAAAAAAAGAGAGATCAATTGATCTCTCTTTTTCATTTTGCTAGTCTATTGAAACTTTAAAAGCCAATGTGGGGGTGTAGCTTAGTTGGTTAAAGCATCCGGCTCATAACCGGAGGATCCGCGGTTCAAGTCCGTGCACCCCTACCATT
>JANOJH010000463.1:0-1494 GCA_031408135.1 Bdellovibrio sp.
CATGTGAGCGTTTTTAGAAAGACGCGTTCGTAGCTGCAACAGCGACTGCACTTTGTAACCGATTTGTTTTTTAAGAAAAAGCAGCTTTTTAGGGGAGAGATTTTTTAGGTTATCTTTGTAAAACATGCCGATCGGTTGAATTTCATCAAGCACGAATTTTTCGTATACTTTGGATTCCATCTGCGGCGGTGAGGCCGAAACGAAAAAAAGTAAGAAATCTTTTTCATCAAAATGTTTTTTTCGGTAGCGGGCGAGACTGCGGATAATGTCTGGTGTACCGGGCACATTTTTTTTTGTAAATGCTTTCTCAAAAATTGTATGCATCAGACCGCTGAATGAATCAATCGAAGTGTCGAGATACGTTTTATCCAGATCCCAGATGTAGATTTCTTCTGAACTTTCAAGCTGCGCTTTGGTCTGATAGTCAAAATAGACGACGTCAAGATTGGTCGTGGAACGTTGCTTCCAGTGTGCCATATTATGTCAGATCCTTTATTTTTAAATCTTTTAACGGAAATTCTATCCAATTTTCATTGGCCGGGAAGCCCTTCGGTCTTTTTTCTGTCAGATCGAGAAATTTAAGAAAGGCCGTAAATCCGCACAAAAACGCTTCAAAAGCGTGATTGTTATCGACCATTTGTTTCATATCCTGATGATAGATAAAGGCTATATTATTTTCATTCAGATTTTTCAGAAACTGCGCGCGGGCTTCGTCGCCCCCGAACGCCGCCCGATGGTCGCGAAGATGCGAGGTTTTAACATCGAGTATCTTTCCTAGGCGCCACAGGGTCAGCTTCGGATACACTTCAATGCAATCGGCGGAAAGGCGTTTCTGAATGAATGCGGCCCGTGCCAGCAGCGGTGCAGAATTAGCTCCCAACGCATGATGCAGATTAAAGGCTTCTTCCAATTCAGTCTGAAAATGCATTTCGATACATCTTTGGGTATAAGGTGTAAAAAGCTTTTTCGGCCGTTTCTTTTTCAGTTTATCATCCTGGTGATGCCACATCCACTCAATGTGCGGCTCGTGGCAACTTTCGTAACCGGGGCATTTTTTCACGCAAGTAATACAATTCGGAAGACTCCAAGGAGTGTCAAACGCAACAAATTTAGTAGTTGCCAGGTTTTGTTCGATCAGTTCATGAATTTTAAGATCTCCCGAAATTTTTTCGTCAGATTTTATTTTTTCGAACAAACGCGAAAGAAATATTTTATTATTTTCGGGATAATATTCAAGGACCGCTACGCAGGCCTTATCTGATTTACCGCCGGCCAGCGATATTCCGATGAAACGAATAATTTTTTCTTTAGCCTTGGTGTCGGCATGTCAAAGCGAAAAATTTCAGTGCCTGAACGCAAAGCCGGTAAGTCCGCTTTAGTCGATGCCAACGCCAAAGAAAAAATTCTTCGATTTATCGGAATATCGCTTGCGGGCGGTAAATCAGACAAAGCCTGCGTTGCGGTCCTTGAATATTATCCCGAAAATAATAAAAT
>JANOJH010000506.1:0-1167 GCA_031408135.1 Bdellovibrio sp.
CGCTTTCAAGAAATAAGATTAAGGTTCTTTCCGCTGTGTGACTTTAGTTACTGAATACCATCATCGCGCCCTGTAGGTTTGCATAAAAATCCACAGCAATGAAAAAAAATATGGGCTTTGCCGATAGCCCTAGCTTCTGTCCTCTTTGTTTGCTCTTCGGCACTCTCATCATCAAATAGCAGGCGGCAACATGGAGTTTATTGGCTATGCAGCGTCCATCCTGATGGGGCTATCGTTGGGTTTAATTGGTGGCGGAGGTTCTATCCTTACAGTTCCAATTCTAGTTTATCTATTTGGAGTTAACCCGATAGTTTCGACATCCTATTCCTTATTCGTAGTTGGGCTAACCAGTTTGGTTGGTTCACTTAGTCACTTTAAGAGTGGTAATATTCATCTTAGAACAGCTTTGATTTTTGGTGTGCCCTCAATTCTTTCAGTGTATGCCGTGCGTAAGTTCATTTTACCTTTTATTCCTGATCCTGTTTTCTCAACTAGCTCCTTTTCATTTACCAAGCCTCTCTTTGTAATGATGTTGTTCGCCATACTAATGTTGGTGGCATCCATCACCATGATCCTTAAGCCAAGAAAAGAAGCAATCGAAAATAAAGAAATAAAATACAACTATCCTCTGATTTTTGTAGAGGGGCTTTTAGTGGGCGGTGTTACCGGATTGGTTGGTGCTGGCGGTGGTTTTCTAATAATTCCTGCCTTGGTCTTGTTAACAGGCTTGCCTATGAAACAAGCTGTGGGCACTTCCTTGCTTATCATAGCTCTTAAATCATTGATTGGATTTACAGGAGACTTAGGCTCTGGCCTTATGATTGATTACCCTTTCATGCTTATCTTCTCTGCTTTTGCCATGGCCGGTATTCTTATTGGAAGCTATCTTACTAAATTTGTCAGTGACGAAAAACTGAAACCTTTTTTTGGATGGTTTGTGTTGGTTATCGGGCTTTTCATCTTGGGCAAAGAGTTTTTGCTTTAAGAAGTGTGGCTACGGTAATGTAAATATACCAGATGAGTTCCCTTGCCGGAATAAAATTTTGAAAGGGATCGCCTGATGAATAAATTTGATGCCAAGCAGTTTTGCTATCATAAAAATTGAGATAAAAAATTATAAAAAAATGAGCAAATTATCAAAGGGACTTATTACAAAAGATCATCCGG
>JANOJH010000512.1:0-1424 GCA_031408135.1 Bdellovibrio sp.
GCTTTTCAAAGCTATACGATGTCCTTCACTGAGCCTTGGTTGGGTGGAAGGAAACCAAATTCATTTACAGTAAGTTTGAACAGATCCATTTCAAGACGACCCCAAGCCAATTATGAATTCAATGACGAATCTGTCCTCAAGCAAACTGGCGCCACTGTAGGGCTTGGCAGAAGATTGGAGTGGCCAGACAATTATTTTTCGCTCACTAACTCACTGTCTTTTCTGGTTTATAATTACAAAAACTATCCTGGCTTACCCGCTACTGGGGGAAGAACCTATGACTTTAACCTCAACACCACGCTGGCGCGCAATAGCATTGATAATCCCATGTACCCAACGACAGGGTCAACCATTTCACTTAGTATGATCCTTACGCCTCCCTATTCTCAGTGGAGAGATCCAAGTTATTATACCGATATAGATCAGCGATACAAATGGGTTGAGCAGAACAAATGGATGTTTGATGCCAAGTTCTATTTAAAACTTTTGGGAAGTTCTAAACCCAATGGACGCAGCTTGGTATTGGAGAGCAAAGCACATTTTGGATTTATCAATACCTATTCCAGCTTTTTACAGCCAGGTCCTTTCGGGCGATTCCTGGTGGGTGGTGATGGATTGGCCGGAGGATTTAGTTCGTTCGTATTGGGCCAGGAGATTATAGGTTTGCGAGGCTATCCAAACAATCAGATTACACCTCCTCTTTACGCTCAGAGAAATTCAGGTCAACAACAAGACACTCGAATAGAAGGAGGAATTGTTTATAGTAAGCTTGGATTAGAACTGCGATATCCTGTTACAACAGGCCAGACGGCCACTATCTATGCTCTTGTTTTCACGGAAGCAGGTAACAACTGGGGTGACTATAAAGACTTTAATCCTTTTAGCCTCTATAAGTCGGCTGGATTTGGCGCCAGGATTTTTATGCCTGCTTTTGGCCTGATCGGATTAAACTGGGCATATGGATTTGACACCTTACCAGGAGCCACCCAAAAGAGCGGCTCTCAATTCCACTTCACAATAGGCCAACAACTCAGATAAAATGAGGGTTTTTGCTTTAGCCATCGCGATTTTTGGTTTGGGCCTGAATTTTGTTTCAGCTCAGAAGTTCGGCTACATCGACTCGGATTTTATCTTAGGAAAAATGCCTGATTATGGTTGCCAGCGCGGTTCGAAGGAGTGGTATCTGGCGCAATCGAGCCGCGGCGAACAATTGCGGACTTCCGGCCGCGCCGGTGAAGCAGCCAAGGTCTTTGCCGACATCCTGGAGGCGCTCGGAGATCAGCCCAGCTACGACCGGCATCACCGACAGAAGCCGCAGGCTCGCCGGGTCCAGCCCCAGCACAGCCACGATGCCACCAAAGCCAAGGCCGATCGCCAGCCATTGCAAGGCGCTGATTCGCATCGCGAAGAACCAGGCCGAGATC
>JANOJH010000511.1:0-3090 GCA_031408135.1 Bdellovibrio sp.
CTTCAGCGTATGAAGCACGCTGAGGTTAATGGCGTATTGGCACATGAAGTTGCCCATATCGCTAATGGTGACATGGTAACAATGACACTGATCCAAGGAGTGGTGAACGCATTTGTCATGTTCCTTGCTCGTGTTATTGCCTTTGCTCTTACAATGACTGGCCGAAAAGATGATCAGGAAAGCCAGGGAACTCCGTTTACATATTATGCAGTTCAGATGGTTTTAGAAATCGTTTTCATGATACTTGGTTCGATGGTCGTTGCTAAATTCTCTCGATACCGTGAATTTAGAGCCGACGCGGGCGGCGCTCGGCTGGCTGGGCGAGAACATATGATTCAGGCATTGGAATCTTTAAAGAAAACATTTGAAAGCGTTGATCCCACGGCACAACCCGCTATTGCGGCTTTAAAAATTTCAAGTAGGCCTGGCGGAATTATGAAATTATTTTCAACGCATCCACCACTTGAAGAGCGAATCAAAAGATTAAGAGCAGCTGTTGAATAACTGCGACATTTATACAAATGTCTTTAGAAACAAACATCGGAGGAAAAAAATGCTGACTTCAAAACAAACTTCCCTCAAGCCCCTTCTTGAGTCCGAAAACGGCGTCCACTTAACTGCCTATCTAGTAAATCGAGGTGATTTGATTGACCTTAAATCTCAGCTCGTGACAGTTATTAATGAGTCTTACGAGTGGCTTAACTCTGCGATGTCGATGGAAGAGCGAAAGCGGTTTATAGAGCCCCTTAATTCTCTTTTACTTGATGCTCGTATTTTTAAACAAATAAAAGGCAACATCGGACTGTTCAGAACTTTTGATTCATTTCGAGTTCTCAACATTCCAGTAGATGTTGAACAAAGTTGCCAGGTCGCTACGAGCTTCCATGTAAAGCCTTTACTTCGATGGCTTCAAATAGACCGAGAGTTTTTACTTTTAGGAATGGAGAAGGATGCGACTCACCTTTATCTGGGAAGCCAAGATACTTTTAAACTTGTGGATTCTATTTTATTTCCAGAGTTTTTTAAAGAAAAGCACTCTCTTGATGGTTACTTAAATTTGAAAGAATCTAGGCAAAAGAAAGTTAAAGGGGATGAGACTTTCGCTTGGCTCAACGAGTGGATCAAAGAGCTGACTAAAACCACAAAGCCCAAGCTTTTTGTTGCTGGCGAAAAATCGAAAATTGAAGGTTTAAATCGCCATCTTCAGTATTTGAATATGATGAAGACTTCCATCTCGAATTCCTTCGGACAACACAATGTCAGTGATATTTGCGCAGACATTCGGAAAATTTTAAAAGAGGAATCTAAAAAAGCTCTGGAAAAATCTTTGCTGGAGTTTAGATTTGCTGAAGAGGGAAATCGCACGCGGAAAAATATTTTTCAGATCGCAAAGGCGGTCGTTCAAGGAAAGGTTCGAAAGCTCATTGTGACAGACGAGCTGAGCATCTTCGGAACAATCGATAAGAAAACTGGCGGACTAGCACTTCATCCCTTCGACCTCGACCATGAGGATGACTGCATTTTGGATGACTTAGCCCAAATGGTTTTAAGCCAAGGAGGCGAGGTCGTCATTGCAAAGCGAGAAGAAATTCCAAAGGGTCGCCCGATTCTCGCAATTTTAGACGATGACGGTTTGGTATTAGAAAAAACAGAAGATCTTCAAGCGTTTGAAGTTCTTCAAGAGAGGTTCGGATGAAACAGGACATAATTTATGAGGCTTTAAGAAAAATAAAAGCGAAACCCGGCCTTATGCGAAAAGTAAAGATTTTCGCAGTGGTCGGAGTTGTGGGCTTTTTAATAACTGGAGCACTTGTTATCTGGGCAGGAATTTCGGCATTTAACTATGTCGCTTCAAAAACGACCGAAGTAATCCATTCGCCTGCGGCACTCGCTCAAGTTGAAAATTTGAAGTTGGAAGCTAAGGGTTTTCCAAAGTTTCAAATTTTAAGTTGCTGGGGGAAAGCTCAAAGTTTAATGGCAGTCGAGCCATGGCTCGCACGACCTGCTTTGGACAATTTAAAGAACTTGAAGGTTGCCTGTCTTGAAACGGCACCTCCAGTCTGCGAAGGGCACGAGTGCACACAAATGAAAAAATTAATAAACACTGCTGAAGGGGGAACAATATGATTCAAATTAAGTTTAAAAATTTAGAAAAATCAGAAATGGCTCGTGAAGCGGTCGAAGAAAGAATTGAAACTTTGATTCAGAAGTTTCCAGATTTGTCTGCGAGTAAAATTCAAATCACTTTAGAAATGGAGAACTCACCTTCTCAAGCTGGTCCCGACCTTTTCAGGGTCAAGCTTCATGTTGCTCGTGGAAGATACGACGGAATAACCGTCGATAAAGCAGATTCTAGCCTGTATGTCGCATTAGCGGAAGTTGTGGACCATATGCTTGAGAAGCTCAATCGTTTTGGCGACAGATTGCGAGTTAAAGAAAGAACGAGAGCTCGCAAAATTGCTCGAGAGTTAGAGCAAAATTTTGAAATGGACGAACAGAAAATTGGATGAGTCACTTCAAGAGTTGCTATTTAATAAATGACATTTATACAAATGTCTTTAGAAACAAACATCGGAGGAAAAAAATGAAATGTCCAACCTGTCCAGAAGTTACATTGGTTATGGCTGACCGACAAGGAATCGAAATCGACTACTGTCCACAGTGCCGAGGCGTGTGGCTTGATCGTGGAGAGCTTGATAAGCTCATCGAAAAATCGGCTTCACCTCAAACTTCACCTGTAAGTAGACAGGCTGTCCGGCCTGAAGACGATAGAGATTCTAGAGATGATTATCGTAAAGATCATTACCATAAAAGAAAAAAGTCCTTTCTTTCGGAGATATTTGATTAATTTAGCAAAAGGAAAAATATGATCTCTTATTCGATCTACAAAATCGTTCACCTCTTGGGCGTCATGATGGTTTTTCTTTCGCTGGGCGGGGTCATCATGCACGCGATCAATGGTGGTGGACGAGAGCATTCTTGGCGTAAGCCTGTCACCATCACTCATGGCATCGGATTACTTCTCGCACTTGTGGGAGGCTTCGGCCTTTTAGCTCGTCTCGGTGTCATGCACGGAACACTGCCCGGATG
>JANOJH010000522.1:0-1413 GCA_031408135.1 Bdellovibrio sp.
CGGCACGCCAGATTCGGTTCACCAGTGATGGCGAAATAGTGAAGATGAAACCCATCGTGAAAGCCTACATTCATGAAGCCATTGAAGTGGAGAAAGCCGGTTTGAAAGTCGATTTAAAAAAGACTACAGAATTCACCATTACGGAAAAATTTCAAAATAAGTTAGATGAAAGTCGGGCCTTGAAAACTGCTTTTAAAGCATTGACACCAGGACGTCAAAGAGGATACCTTATTTACTTTTCTGCGCCTAAACAATCCAAAACTCGCGTGTCTCGGATTGAAAAGTGTATGAAGCAAATTCTCAGGGGAAAGGGATTAAATGATGAATAATTTCCTGCCATTGCACAACTCATCGATCATTCAGTGCCCAGTTATATTCATAGAAACCAACAGTGTAAGTAGTTGGAATTTTTTCTTTCCGGAATTGATTGATCCAGTCTATTAAGGTTTTGCCATCGGCTGCAAAATCGCCTTTGTACCAATCAAAAATTTTGGAAAGTTCTATTTTCTTTTTATCGTCATAAACTTTAATCCATCCTTTATTATTTAGAGCAAGAGTAGTCCGCTCAGTTAGTTGTTGCTCCAATTTGTCTGGTTGAAAAGCAAAGCTGGGTAGGGGAGGGCAACTTTTGGCAGCACAGGCTAAAGCAAAGTGAAAGCGCGCGTCTTTATACGGCAATAATAATTTCTTGATCTCCAAAACGTTCAATGTCAATTCTTCACCAGCTACAGTATGGCGCACCTTGTCAAAAAAACCGCTATCATCCAAGGGTGATTTTAAGGGGTAATGTTTCGCCACCCAATAAATGACAATGATGTTGTATGCGTTGATGTAGAAGGCCTTTTTTGAATTGTCATCCAGGCCGTCTAGTTTGGCTTCTCCAATTTGTTTGTACAAGATTCCGATTTCTCCAATATTTTGTTTGATTTTGGAATACGTTACCCCGCCATTAGATACATATTTTTTAAAAAAGACATCTGAGGCTGCTATAAATGGCTTTACGTTATCGGCTTGGGCGAACAGACTCTGGAGTATCAAAACCACCACAATAAACTTACGGTATTTCATTTTCTAATTGATTTTGATTAGTACAATTGCCAAACCTAAAAAAGTCGTTTTATTTGTATATGCAGTACAAAGCAAAATCTTATTGGTAACTTGTTTTGTCAATTGACGGACAATACGAGTGAATTAGGATCTTGACTTTTGATCCTGCCTTACCTCAGCTAAAAACTTAATGAAGCATATCGTTATTATTGGAAATGGAATTAGCGGTATAACAGCCGCACGTCATATTCGAAAGCGGAGTGATCATAAAATTACGGTCATTTCCTCCGAGACAGATCATTTCTTTTCGCGCACAGCACTCATGTATATTTATATGGGTCACATGAAGTATGAAAACATAAAGCC
>JANOJH010000524.1:0-6960 GCA_031408135.1 Bdellovibrio sp.
ACCCGATTGGTCGTTGTTGATGACGATGAAATTGTTCAGAATCTGCTGGCGGCGTACTTTAAACCGAAAGGTTATGAGATTATCGTTTTTTCGAATGCGGAAGCCGCACTTACCATAGGAAAGGATCTGAGCAACGTCTGGGATGTGTTGATTTCTGATCAGGAACTTTCGGGAATGCAGGGTATCGAATTTATAGAGTCGATCAAAAAAATCAGGCCTGAACTCCCGGTCATATTCACAACTTCAATGAAATCAGTGGAAATACCGGCACAGGCCATCGAAAAGGGCGCCTGTGACTTCATACTCAAGCCGATTCACCTGGTGCAAATGCACATCTCGGTTGAGCGGGCATTGCATAACTCCAAACTCGAACAAAAAATTAACGATCTGAAAAAATACATGAACAAAGACTATAAACAGTCTGAGTTTCTGATCGGAAAAAGCCCGAAGCTGCTCGAGGCCTTGAGTGTTGCCAAAAAGGTGGCTTCGAGTCAGGCCAGCATTTTTATTTCAGGAGAGAGCGGGTCGGGTAAAGAAGTATTTGCACGCTATATTCATGCTGAAAGCAACCGTGCAAAAGGTCCATTCGTTGCAATTAATTGCTCCGCAATTCCTGAAAATCTTCTGGAAAGTGAACTTTTCGGTCATGCAAAAGGTGCATTTACCGGTGCTATCGACAAAAAGATGGGCCTATTTGAAGAAGCCGAAAACGGCACGCTGTTTTTAGACGAAGTTGGCGATCTCAGCCTTGCCCTGCAGGCCAAACTGCTCCGTGTACTTCAGGAACGCAAGATTAAGCGGGTCGGTGAAAACGATCTGCGTCCGATTAACGCAAGAATTATGTCGGCAACTCATAAAAATCTGGTCGAAGAAATTCGGAATAATAATTTTCGCGAAGATCTGTTTTTCAGACTTAACGTGATTCCGGTGCACATTCCCAGTCTTCGCGAACGCGTCGAAGATATTTTGCCGCTGGCAGAATATTTTTTGCATAAGTATTCACTTGTAAATAACTTCGCGCCGAAAGAATTCTCAGAAGACGCAAAAAAATATCTGATCGAAAACTCCTGGAAGGGAAATGTCCGCGAGCTCGAGAACTCGGTTGAACGGGCCGTCGTGATGAGCACATCACCTGTTATTGAGCTTTCCGATTTTCTGTTGTCTACCCCCGATCGCACCGAGGCCGCCCTTGTCGAAGCTCCGGCGCTCTCAGCGGAGGAAGTCGAAAACGGAGCACGGGTATTCAGGCTGAAAGTGCAGAAGTCGTTACCGTTTCTTCAGGAAGTTGTTCAGAAGTATATTGAATTTGCAGTTGCACGAAACGGTGGAGCAAAAGACCGCACCGCTAAAGAGATCGGTATAGACCGCAAAACTCTTTATCGAAAAATGAAAAACTACGAGAATTTTGTGCAATAAAAATTTTTGAATTGAAAATCCGCTGATAAAGTCCTAGAACCAGAATTATGAACAGGATTTTTTCAGCGATTGCGCTTTCTCTGCTTCTTATTTCCGCGTGTATTTTCTATTTGGTCCGGTCAGGCATTAGTCTCAGAGCGGCGCCGATCATTCAGCCGTCTGTAATGGATTTTAATACTGACAATGTGGCTAAGGCGTTGAATATCAGGCTTTTTCAGGAGTTGCAGAACAGCCGTTACGTTATCTGGGGCGTTCTTCCGGAAACGGAAGAATCAGCACGACTGATCAAAAAAGCCGCCGAAGAATATGAAAAGCTGTTCCACAAACCCATACAGTTTATCCGTGATGCCGAAGGGGCAAGTGCGGAATATCTTCGCGCGTGTGCCAAACCCTGCTGGCTGACTGTAGCCAGTGCAAAAGCCAATCAACTTTCTACCAATACCTTTATCAAAGACAGCATCCTGAGCCTGGCAGAACCTTTCTTTACGATCACAATCGTGCCGTTCAAGCCGGATGCAGAAGTGCCCGAAGGATGTGAAAGTGAAAAACGGCTCTCGCTCCGATGCTTTGTGCCCATTTCCGTTCGTAGCGTACGTCGTAAAATTAAAGAACCCGAAAAGCGGCATTTTTTCCTGAACAAATACTACGAAAATGATTTTTTTCTGTTTATCCAGCAGCCGACCTGACGGAACAACTCTTGCTTTGATTATATACAACTGAATAGAGGCCTATGAAAATTGCAAAATGGCTGCGCTCGCCATTATTTCGTGTCGGGCTGCGCTACTTACTCAGGAAGGCAACTTATGAAAAACGGACTTAAGAAATCAAACCGGAAAGATCTGAAAACAATCGCTGAAACTATCGAGGAGGCCGGCATTTGCATGATTACGACAGTTGACCACAACGGTGGGCTTTCCAGTCGTCCGATGATTGTGCAGGAGCTTGATGAAGAAGGCAGTCTCTGGTTTTTTGTGCACACGAATTCTAATCTGATGAGTGAAATAAGGCGAATACCGGTCGTCAACATAACTTTTACGACCGGAAAAGAAAATTTTATTTCAGCTCTTGCCATCGGTTACGAAGCTTTTGATAAGGAAAAAATGCAGCAATTGTGGGATCCGGCTTTTAAAAAATTGTTTCATAGCGGTTCAGATGCAGATGAATTAACTATTTTAAAGCTTGATTTGCAGGAAGTTGAATACTGGGGCACGCCGCACTCGCCGGTTTTCAGAATCGTAGATTTTGTGCGGAACATTACAGGTGATGAAAATCCACAAGACCTAGTTTACGAAAAGGTCGACCTCAGTCAGTAAATTGAGCAAATTCTCATCAAAGAAAAAATATTTTCAGCTGTGAAGATTTCTTCAAATCATTCACGCATATAAACCAAATTCAAAATGTACTTTTCTAGGACGGATCGAGAACAATTTTTTTCGGAAAATGTTCTCACAAATTAATTAACTAGAGGGGTTTATGAGAAACGAAAAGAAAAACGAAAGACTGGTAGTTGTAGATGACGATAGCATTATCTGTGAATTGCTCACAGCATACTTCAGACCGCGCGGTTACGAGGTTGTGACTTTTCCTGATGCCGAATCGGCAGTACAGCAGGCAAAAGACAAAAATATCAAGTGGGATATTCTCATTTCCGATCTTCAACTGCCGGCAATGTCAGGCCTGAAGTTTGTCGAGACACTTAAGGAGATCCGTCCTGAGCTTCCGATTATCTTTATTACGGCAACCAACTCGGTCGAAACTGCGGTTCAGGCCATTCATAATGGCGCGTGCGATTTTATTATTAAACCCATCCACTTGCCGCAGCTTTTGATTTCAGTTGAAAGAGCACTCCATATTTCCAAACTGAACCGGAATATCTCAGAGTTACGCCATCACATTAAAACAAAAGACGGCAAACATTCGGAATACATTATCGGACGCAGTCCCACCCTGTTGGCGGCCCTTGATGTTGCCAAAAAAGTGGCGGCAAGCAATGCGAACATCTTTATTTCCGGAGAGAGCGGGTCAGGGAAAGAAGTTTTCGCAAGGTACATTCACGCCGAAAGCACGCGTTCGAAAGGGCCGTTTGTGGCCATTAATTGCTCGGCTATTCCTGAAAATCTTCTGGAAAGTGAATTGTTCGGCCACGCCAAAGGTGCATTTACCGGTGCCATAGACAAAAAGGCCGGTCTATTTGAAGAAGCTGAAAACGGTACGCTATTCCTGGATGAAATCGGAGATCTAAGCCTCTTGCTTCAGGCAAAATTGTTGCGGGTACTGCAAGAGCGCAAAATAAAGAGGGTCGGTGAAAACGAGTTACGGCCGATCAACGCCCGAATTATTTCTGCAACTCATAAGAATCTTTCAGCCGAAGTTCTTGAAAACCGTTTTCGGGAAGATCTGTTTTTCAGATTGAATGTCATTCCGATTAACATTCCCAATCTAAAATCTCGCTCGGAAGACATTATTCCGCTGGCGGAACACTTTCTGAAAAAATATGCGGTAATAAATGGCTGCAGTGCCGTCGAGTTTTCGCGGGATGCAAAAAAATACTTACTCGAAAATCAATGGAAGGGCAATGTGCGCGAACTTGAAAATTCGGTTGAGCGGGCAGTTGTCATGTGTACGACAAATGCGATTGAACTTTCAGACTTCCTGGTTGCAAATGGCGAAGGTGCAGTTGAAACTTCGAGTGCAGCGATGCTACCTGATGCCGAAGTCGATCACGGCAGCAAAGATATTTTTTCGATCAAGATGCAGAATGCGCTTCCTGAATTGCAGGACGTAATCCAGCGCTATATCGAATTTGCAGTGCAACGAAATGGCGGTGCAAAAGACCGAACTGCCAAAGAAATCGGAATTGACCGAAAAACACTGTATAAGAAAATCAAGAATTCAGAACAATTTGCGCATTAATCAGTAAACAATGAAAGTTTCGCGCCGTAGATGTTCCGCTGCGGTGTTGATTTCAGTTCGGCCGGTTATAACATTTGTTATTTCGATCGACTGGGTAATCAGCGAATTTCTTTCGAAGCTGTTACGTTGCACCATTTCCTGTATGAGCTGGATTTCCATCGGGTTATAGTCTTTCGAGAGCAGTTCCCTAAAGAGTTGGGCACGCAATTTCAGATTAATAACAGCATTGATTTGCAATTTTTGATTCAGTTCTGCCCGAAGATTATCCAGTTCTGTTTTTTGTTGGATCGAGAATCGGCTTTCAAGAATTGTTTCATCTATCACCTGATCAAGATCAGCGGCAGTTGTAATTTTAACGCGTTCTTCTTCTTCTTCGGCCTCTGCCGGTACTTCCGGCGTTACCGTGATGATACGTACTGGGTTTTGTACACAACCAACTAGTCCTAAAACAAAAAGATATTTTATCACAGATTTCATAAAACCCTCCTGCTTAAAAGTTAAAGGGTTCCTGTGATACCGGGGTGTTCCCCGCATGAAGAAAAATTCATAGCAAAATCAGAATGTCAGAATCACCTGCAGCGTTACGCCAAGCTGGCCACGGAAGTCCCGTGCGGTGCCAAAATCCAGATGAGGTGTCATCTGCACATCCAAAATCTTTTTAACAAGAACGTGAAACCATGAAGCTGAAAGACTATAAGTGTCGAGATGATAATTATCGCGGTTTGTGGCAAAAACAAAGAAACTGTAGGTCAATGCATCGGTTGCTGAAATGCCATGGCCTAATGAAATTCCGTTTGTCACGAGGAGGCGGTTCAATTTTTCCTCGTAAGTGCCCTCGTTGATGAGAGTCAACGAGTACCTCGGCGACAACACAAAATTGAAGTTAATGGCCTGGAACACACCGGTGCCTTTAGTTGCGCTCGCAAAAAATTCAAGCTTGGGGTTGATTCTAAAAGTTTTATATTCGGCCACCGATTCAAAAGCCAGCGACTGAGAAACATTCAGCGGATCCTGCAATTCAATTCGCGGCTGAAAGAGCGTGCGAACTTTACCGAATTTCGAAAAAAGTCCAACGGTGGCACCGTAGTTCCGTGGCCGCGGTGTTTGACGCAGATAACTTTTGTCACTTCCGCGGCCTTCTTCTTGCTCGTCGTAAGTGGTAAATTTTAGATTCCAGTATTTTTCAAGATTCGGCAAACGCGGATTGATGGCTAGAACGGTTTCATTTCTTAACGGACCACCTTCGACGGAATAAGTTGAATTTTCAACCCGCACACTGCTTTCGTTCTTTTCGGCCTGCAGCTGTTTGTCGACCAAAAATAAATCCAGACCTTCAGCCATACTTTCAAACCATTTAGAAAACGCCACATTCTTTTCAATGAGCGTCTGTTCAAACGTCTTTTCCTCATCCTGATCGATCCGAGTATATGTACGAAGTGCGTTGGCCTTTGTTGAAACAAAGGTAGCAAAAAATAAAATTGAGATCAGGAAAGATTTTGATTGAAAAGACCGTCTCATCAATCTTATTCTTTCGTTGTGTTAATACATAAGTTTTCTATTTTAACCGCCATTTTATTTTATTCTATAAGTAGCTTAGCCTATGCACCAGAAGAAGGTAATATTACATCCTACTTTGGTCCTTATTTATATAAAACCCATTTTAAAGGTTCTGAAACCGGTGCAACATCGCCGCCTATGCTGGGGTTGGGTCTAGTCGTCAATGGCGACGTCAACACCAAAGGCAGCCTTGAAATTGCCCTGTTCCTTCTTAATAAAACCTATTTCCGCGAGGAAGCCGGGAAGTTCCTAGCGGTACAAACGGCCCTGACCCATTTTACTATGGGGTACCGCCGTTGGTTCACAGACAGCTTTTCGTCGTCACTCAGCTTTTCGTCGGGGTATTCAATGGGTACTCCGCGCATTATTCATTCCGATTTTCCGGTCGGCTCCGAAATCGACACATCGGCCAAAGATACGGTTGAATATGGTTTCGACCTTTCGATTCAAAAAGAACTCATAAAGTACCCGGCCTACGTCGTTGTGATTGATGCGCGTTACTCGATGTCTGTTACTAATAAAAAGAACGAAAATTCAGACCAGTTCGGGGTTTTGCTCGGCTTCAGGTATTCAGTTCAGAAAAAAAATACTTCCAATAAAAAACTCTAGTCGGCTTCGGTCACCTGTAGCGTTTTGCGGACTTCATTGGCTGAACTGTCGCGTACAGTCAGTAAGAGCGGCCCTTTGGCATTCGGTGCAGTTTTCAGCCGGAACAGAAAGACCGTATTTCAGCGGTCTTAAATCCGTAAGATTTTCTGATCACTACTTTGCCTTTGTTGTTTTTCTCGCAAAAACTTAACACGAAGTAGGCCGCTAAGTAGGCTGCTTAGATTTCACGGACTCTAGGCACGGACCCTAGAGTTCTAAACTTTCACCCGGTCGGACGAACGGCCTTCGGACAAAAGGCCCGCTCTAAACTCATTCTACAAAGCGAAGTGGCGACCCTGTTTTTTGCAGTACGTATTCGCTATGGGTATCGGTCATCATCGCAAAAATTCCAGCAAACAAGGCTCGTTCTTTAACTTAAAGCTTAATTTTTCACATGGTGGAGAATTACGTAAAAAAAGGAGAGGG
>JANOJH010000582.1:0-1072 GCA_031408135.1 Bdellovibrio sp.
GGCAACTAACTTATTTTCTTTTGAAGTATTGGGTAGCCAGATGGCATCATCAAAGTCATAAATGATTTTCTTTTTTAGGATTTTAGCAATAATCCATTCTATAATCGGTGGGCCAATTGGTAAACATTCGCGGTGGATGAATACAAAATCAATTGTGGATAATCGAATCAGGATTGCAAATCTTCTTATCACACCTTTTATAAAACCAACGATTTTTTGGAATGTATAGCCAGGCTTATATAAAATCCGCCAGGTTTGTTCATTCCAAAACGATTGATACGAAACCTGAAACCTGTTTTCTTGAAGAAGATCTAAATACTGTTCAAAGCGAAAACGCTGGGAAGGTGCTTCCTTAAATGGGTAGGGAATTAGGAAAAGGATTTTCATCGTAACTTTACCCAAAAATGGGTAATAAACCACAAATCTCCTTCTCGCTAAGAACTCAGATAAAACGGTGATGACGGATTCTGAGGAGCATATTATTGATTCTGAAAATCAGGGACTCTTTAATTGGAGTGAGCTTTGGCGCTACCGAGAGTTGTTCTATTTCTTTGCCTGGCGCGATATTAAAATTAAGTATAAGCAAACAGTGTTAGGCTTTTTGTGGGCTATTCTGCAGCCCCTGTTGATGATGATTATTTTCACTGTTTTTTTTGGACGCGTGCTAAATGTGCCGTCACAAAACCTCCCCTATCCTATTTTTGTTTTTTCCGGACTTTTATTGTGGAACATGTTTTCCACAGGACTAACGAGTTCGGCAAATAGTATGGTTAACAATTCAGCCATCATCAAAAAGATTTATTTTCCTCGTTTAATTATTCCCGCATCATCTATTTTGGTTACTCTTTTTGATTTTCTAATGGCTTTTGTGTTGTTTATTCCCTTATTGATTTTTTATCAGCAACCCCTTTCGTGGAGCGCAATGTGGTGCTGGCCACTCGCTTTGGTAATAAGTGTAGTGGCAACCCTCGGCCCTGGTTGTTTATTGGCCTCCTTAAATGTGAAGTATCGTGATTTTCGCTATGTCATTCCTTTTCTCATTCAGATTTTATTCTTCTTAACACCAGTAATT